>DXYB01000013.1 GCA_019416065.1 Acidaminococcus sp.
TTTTCATTAGCGTTTGGGTCCAAAATGGTTCACTTTTATATTAGCGTTTACAGGTCCTGATTACTCGCTACAACAAGCACGTCCATTCCCACCTCAAGAGCTTCCCCGATGTCAAGAATCATAGCAAGTGACAAGCCTGCGCCGTATTTTCCCTGCTCAATTTTGCTAATAGTACTCTTGCTTACGCCGGTGCGTCTAGCCAGTTCTTCCTGTGACCACCCACGCAACGTGCGATAATACATGATCCGGATACCTACCAGCCGGTATACCAATGCTTTCTTTCTCTGATCCAATTGTCTCACCTTCCCGTGAGGTAGTATATCATATAAGGGGTCATTTTTATCAACAGAATTCTTTTTTGACAGGACTTCCATAACTATCCTTCTTTACTTTTTTAATGCAGCTGATTGCTGTAAAATATTCTGCACTTGCACCCGCTGTCCTTTAGGTTAATTGTCGTAGTATTGTCGCTGTTCTGTGTACCGGACAGTTCATAGGTTGGTGTTGCCATCTGCCACCGCACTGACGATATCCGACAAATTCACACTTCCCTTGGCCTTCTTGCCTGCCGTATCCTTAATAGACAGATTTAATTTGCCGCCACTGACGGACAAGGCATTATCGCTGGCAAAGAGTGTATCATTACCGTCTGCTACACCACTTACAGTATAAACGCTGTGCCCGACTCCATACAACTTTATACACACGATTCAAAAAGATCTCCTCCTTACTACAATCATATTCGATCATGGTTACTATGAAACCACAATTGATCCGGCACTGTCCAGTGCAAAGGGGGGATTTGCGTTTAGTAGGAAGGATCTGTCATCTCAAAGCATTGTCAGACTTACATGCTTTTTCCTGCCCGACAGATTCCGTTTAGTTTTGCTTTGACGAGTTCGTGTATAATTTTTTTATCGCTTAATTTTTATACGGTTTATCCGGGCATGTCACCGTGATGCTCCAGTTTTAAAAAGCAAAAAGAGCTGCTGCATGTAGGATAAGTTTCCTGCATGCAGCAGCTCTTTTTGCGTTTTCTCACAGCAATTCCAGAATTGCCATGGGAGCTGCGTCCCCACGCCGGGGAGCAGTCTTATAAATGCGGGTATACCCGCCATTGCGTTCTTTGTATTTTGGTGCAATGTCTTGGAACAATTTCTTGGTCGCTTCTTCGTCAACGAGGAATGCCAGCACCTGACGGCGAGCAGACAGATCGCCTTGTTTAGCCAGGGTGATCAGTTTGCCAGCAAATTTACTAATTTCTTTTGCTTTTGCTTCCGTGGTCTCAATTCGTTCGTTTTTGAAGAAGGCGCTCAAGACGCTACGGAACATCGCTTTACGGTTGCCGGTGTTCCGGTTAAATTTTCTATAGGACATCTTTCGTCTTCCTCCTATTCTTCATCAGAATTGCGCAGGTGCAATCCCAACTCTTCAATCTTGTTCTTGACTTCTTCCAGGGATTTGCTGCCCAGATTCCGGACGCAAATCAGCTCGTCCTCTGTTTTGTTGATAATATCTTCGACCGTATTGATGCCGGCTCTCCGCAGGCAATTATTGGAGCGAACCGTCAGGTCCAAATCGTCGATGGACATTTGCAATACAGAAGATTTGCTGCCTTCCTCACTGGCCTTATTTCCGTCTTCGTCCCCCTGGATTTTGGGGATATTGGTAGTTTTAAAAAGAGCCAGGTATTTGATCAGGATTTCCGCTGCAGAAGTGACTGCTTCATCAGGTCCCAGACTTCCATCCGTCCATACTTCCAAGGTCAGGCGGTCGTAGTCGGTTACGTTGCCCACACGGGTATCGGTTACACCAAATTTTACCCGTGTAATGGGAGAATAAATGGAATCCACAGGGATAAAGCCAATAGGTTGTTCCTTGGTTTTATTTTTCTCCGCAGACACGTAGCCACGGCCCACATCAACATAGATTTCCATATCCAGGTTGGCGTTCTTATCCAGTGTCGCAATGTGCAATTCCGGATTCAGAACTTCCGTATCCTGGTCAGTAATCACGTCGGCACCTGTTACTTCCCCTTCTCCCGACTTTTTGATGTAAAAAGTCTTGGGTTCAAGGTCAGCTTGCTCATCCATTCCGACTTTAAAGCACAACGCCTTGATATTCAAGACGATATCCGCAACGTCTTCCCTGACCCCCTCAATGGTCGAAAACTCATGGAGAACACCATCGATTTTAATGCCCGTCACTGCCATGCCGGACAAAGAAGAAAGCAGGACTCGACGCAGGCTATTACCTAAGGTAATACCGTATCCACGTTCCAAAGGTTCCCAGACGAACTTGCCATAACGCCCATCAGGGGAAATTTCGTCGATCACCAGGCTAGGTTTTTCGATTTCCTTCATGCGGAAGCCTCCTTTCGCGCATTACCACAATACGCGGTACACATAGTGGAGAACAGTATCAACTTACTTGGAGTACAATTCGACGATTGCCTGTTCCGCAATAGGAACATCAATATCATCACGTACCGGAAGCCGGTCGACTTTTCCGCTGAGATTTTGTGCGTCCAAAACAATCCAGGCTGGAACACTGGATTTGCCCAATACTTCCGCCATACCTTTGAAATAGGCGGAGCTGCGGCTGCTTTCCATAACAGAGACAACATTCCCCGCTTCAATCAAAGCAGAAGGAATGTCCAGACGCTTTCCGTTTACCGCAATATGGCCGTGTGTTACCAACTGACGTGCTTGACGACGGGTGTTGGCAAGACCCATACGATACACCACATTGTCCAGTCTGCGTTCCAAAAGGATCAACAGGTTAGCACCGGTGATGCCTTCCATCTTTTTGGCTTTTTCATAATAGCCACGGAACTGTCTTTCCAGCACGCCGTAAATGAATTTAGCCTTTTGCTTTTCAGCCAGCTGCATTCCGTATTCGCTCTTCTTTTTGAACTGCCGTTTCGGCTGCCGGTGGGATTCTTTCGTTACCCCCATGAAAGCCGGGGACATGCCCAGCGCTCTGCATCTTTTCAGTACAGGAGTCTTATCAATAGCCATCTAGTTTTCACCTCCGATAATTATACTCTTCTGCGTTTCGGCGGACGGCAACCGTTGTGAGGAATAGGAGTTACATCTTTAATAGATTCTACTTCCAGTCCAGCAGCTTGCAGGGCACGAATCGCCGATTCACGGCCAGCGCCCGGTCCTTTTACGTATACTTCAATGCGTTTCAGACCGTGTTCCATCGCTGCCTTAGCAGCGGATTCCGCAGCCATCTGCGCCGCAAAAGGAGTGCTCTTCCTGCTGCCTCTAAAGCCCATTCCGCCAGCGGAGGCCCAGCTCAAAACGGCCCCATTCATATCGGAGATCGTTACGATCGTGTTATTAAAGGTGGAGCGAATATGTGCTACACCAGCCTCAACGTTCTTAGAAACTTTCCGTTTTGCACGGACAACTTTTTTCCCAGCCACTCGTCTAATCCCTCCTTAGACTCTTACTTCTTTTTAGCGCCGGCCACTTTTTTCGGGCCTTTACGGGTACGTGCATTGTTCTTGGTGTTCTGGCCCCGTACAGGCAAGCCTGCACGATGTCTGCGGCCACGGTAACAACCAATTTCCACCAAGCGTTTAATATTCAGGGATTCCTCACGGCGGAGGTCACCTTCTACTTTGTATTCATGGTCCAGGATCTCACGCAGTTTTGCAATTTCTGCTTCGGTCAGATCCCGTACACGGGTATCCGGATTGATTCCGGTTTTATCCAGGATTTCCCGGGAAAGGGTCAACCCAATACCATAAATGTATGGCAGTGCGTATTCTACACGTTTATCTCTAGGCAGATCTACACCGGCAATACGAGCCATTCAAAGCACCTCCTTTTATTAACCTTGTCTTTGTTTATGTTTGGGGTTTTCGCAAATGACCATAACGCGGCCCTTGCGTTTAATAATTTTGCATTTATCACAAATGCGTTTTACAGACGGTCTTACTTTCATGTTGTTGAACCTCCTCTTGCCAAAGCTCTTACTTGAACCGATACGTAATCCGGCCGCGGTTCAGATCATAGGGCGTGAGCTCTACGGTTACTCTATCCCCCGGGAGGATCTTGATAAAGTTCATACGTATTTTTCCAGAAATATGTGCCAGGATTTCATGGTCGTTTTCCAGTTTAACCCGGAACATCGCATTGGGCAAAGATTCCAAGACAGTCCCCTCAACTTCGATGGCATCTTGTTTAGACACGTTCCAGCCTCCTTACCCTTTGACAGCAGCGACCACATCCGCATATACCTTGCCGATGGGCTGCGTCCCGTCAATATCCTTGAACACGCCTTCCTGCTCATAATACGCAATGAGAGGAGCCGTTTGGCTATGATATGCTTCCAAACGTTTCTTTACTGTTTCTTCTTTGTCATCATCGCGCTGATACAAGTCCCCGCTGCACTTATCGCATACGCCTTCCTGTTTAGGAGGATTGTAAACGACATGATACGTGGCACCGCATTTTTTGCAGATACGCCGCCCAGTAACCCGTGCAACCAGATTGGCATCAGGTACGCTGATATTTACTGCAGCATCCAGCTTGATCCCTAGCTCTTTTAAAATCTCGTCCAGGGCTACAGCCTGCTCTTTGGTACGGGGAAACCCATCCAGAATGAATCCTTTTTGGCAATCCGGCTGACTAAGCCGTTCTTTAACAATGCCAATCGTGACTTCATCAGGGACGAGCCCGCCAGCATCCATATATTTTTTGGCTTCTTTTCCCAATTCCGTCCCATTTTTTACAGCCGCACGGAACATATCTCCCGTAGAAATATGAGGAATAGGAAAATCGGCAACTAATTTTTCCGCTTGGGTCCCCTTGCCTGCGCCAGGAGGTCCCATTAAAAGAATATGCATGTTCTCTCTCCTTATTTCATGAAACCTTGGTAGTGCCGCATAAGCGTCAAGGACTCTACCTGTTTCATCGTATCAAGCGCTACACTAACAACGATCAATAGAGCGGTTCCGCCGAAGTAAACGCCGGAAATTCCCGTAAGCCACACGATCAGGTTGGGCATAATAGCAATGAATGCCAGAAATACTGCACCTGCCAGCGTAATCCGGTTCATCACCCGGTCCAGATAGTCCGTTGTCGGTTTTCCCGGCCGAAGGCCAGGAATGAACCCGCCATATTTTTTGATATTCTCGGACATCTCCGGGATATTCAGGCTCACAGCCGTGTAAAAATAGGTGAAGAATAAGATCAGCAGAATGTACAGGGTAGTCTGGAGCGGTGTACCCCATGCCAAATAACTGGCAATTTTCTGGATCCAGGGAATCTTGATGAACTGCGCAATGGTCACAGGAAACATCAACACGGAAGAAGCGAAAATGATGGGCATAACCCCAGCTTGGTTCACTTTTAAGGGAATATAGCTGGAATGACCACCGTACATTTTTCGACCTACGATCCGCTTTGCATACTGAATAGGGATTTTCCGATAAGCCACGGTAATGGCTACCACAAACATCACCATCAATACCGCCAGCGCAGCGAAGATCAAAACATTGAAAACATTTACAGTACCAGCCTGCAGATACCGGCCAATAACAGCCAGCCCATTAGGTAGTCGGGAAATAATACCAGCAAAGATAATCAGGGAAATGCCGTTACCAATCCCCTTTGCTGTTATCTGTTCCCCGATCCACATCAGCAGCAGGGAACCTGCTGTCAAGGTCAGGACAATGAGAGCAAAAGAGAAGACATCTGGATTGTTCACAGCCACTCGTAGGCCATAGGTCATACCCAGCGCCTGAATTGCACCCAACCCCACCGCTGCGTAGCGGTTGATTTTATTGATTTTCTTTGCTCCTTCCGCTCCCTCTTTAGAATATTCTTCCAAAGTCGGGATCACCACTGTCAGTAGCTGCGTAATAATTGACGCATTGATGTAAGGAGTAATACTCATGGCAAATATGGAAAATTTGCTAAGAGCACCGCCGGAGAACAGGTCCAATAAACCGAACAGATTTCCACTGGTGAAAAGCCGTTCGATCATGGCTGCGTTAACCCCCGGAACAGGAATTTGCGTTCCAGCCCTGAAAACTATGAACATCGCCAGGGTAAAGAGGACTCTCTTTCGGAGTTCTGTAGCCTTCACCAGGTTATCAAGGGCTGAAGCCAATTAGATCACCTCTACTTTACCGCCGGCAGCTTCGATCTTTTCCTTTGCGGTTTTGCTAAAGCCCATGGCTTTTACCGTAACCTTCTTGGTCAATTCGCCTTGTCCCAGCACCCGAATCCCATCACGGATGTTTTTGACCAGACCGCATTCAATCAGGAATACCGGATCAATCACGGTGCCATCGTCAAAGCAGTTAAGCACTTCCACGTTAATTTCCGTGTAATGTTTGCCGAATTTATTATAGAAACCGCGTTTCGGCAGACGCAGGTATAACGGTTTTTGACCGCCTTCAAATCCAGGACGCTTCACCCCGCCGCTACGGGATTTTTGACCTTTCATTCCCTTGCCGGACGTTTTGCCCAGGCCGGAACCAAGGCCGCGGCCTACACGAACACGAGCTTTTCTGGAGCCAGCAGCGGGAGCCAATTCATGCAAAAACATTTGCAGCCCTCCTTGTTAAGCCTTTACTTCTTCTACTTCCACCAGGTGTTCCACTTTGTGGATCATGCCCCGTAAAGTAGCATTATCTTCTTTTACAACGCTGGTATGGATCTTGTGCAGCCCCAGCGCTCTTACAGTTGCCCGTTGATCTTTCGGATAACCAATCGTGCTGTGGTGCAGCGTAATTTTAACTTGTGCCATACTGTGCTGCCTCCTTACCCTAACAATTCTTCAACGGTCTTGCCACGCAGCGCAGCAACGTCTTTGGCATTTTTCAAGGATTGCAGCCCCACCATCGTTGCCCGTACTACATTATTGGGATTGGAAGTACCCTGGGATTTGGTCAGGATATCACTGATACCAGCCAATTCCAGCACTGCACGCATAGGACCACCGGCGATAACACCAGTACCTTCGCTAGCAGGTTTCAGTAGTACTTTGCCGGCGCCAAATACACCGATTACTTCGTGAGGAATAGTGGTTCCTTTGCGAGGAACGGTAATCAGGTTCTTCTTGGCATCATCCACTGCCTTGCGGATCGCTTCAGGAACTTCCGCAGCCTTGCCTAGGCCCATGCCGACTTGACCATTTTCATCGCCCACAACAACCAGTGCAGAGAAGGAGAAACGACGGCCGCCTTTTACAACCTTAGCTACCCGGTTGATGAAGACTACTCTTTCTTTGAAGCCATCATCTTGTTTTTCGTAATTAGCCACTCTTATGTCCTCCTCTGATTAGAATTCCAGGCCGGCCTGCCGGGCAGCTTCAGCCAGGGCAGCTACGCGGCCATGGTACAAATACCCGCCACGATCAAACACTACAGTTTTAATGCCTTTTTCCAGCGCCTTTTTTGCGATTTCAGCACCCACAACTTTAGCAGCTTCTACATTGCCGCCGTACGTTTCCTTATTGGCTTTTTCTATGGTGCTAGCAGAAACTAAGGTTTCGCTCGTTTCATCATTGATGATCTGGGCATAAATGTTGTTTAGGCTACGATACACATTCAGACGGGGTCTTTCCGCCGTACCAAAAATATTTCTACGCATACGTGCATGCCGTTTTTGGCGCGTTGCGTTCTTATCTTTCTTGTTCAGCAAGAGATTCACTCCTTCCTTTTAGAAATTACTTCTTGCCTTTAGCGCCAGCCTTACCAACTTTGCGCAGGATGTGTTCGCCAAAATAGCGGATCCCCTTTCCCTTATAGGGTTCAGGACGACGCAGGCTACGAATTTCAGCAGCAATAGCGCCAACTTTTTCCTTATCAATACCGGAAACAATGATCTCCGTGGAGTTAGGGCAGTCAAAGGAAATTCCTTCAGGAGGATCCATCACGCAGGGATGAGAAAAGCCCAGGGTAAAGCTCAATGCTTTTCCTTGTTTTGCCACACGGTATCCAACACCCTGAATTTCCAAGTGCTTGGAAAAGCCTTCCGTAACACCCAGGATCATGTTGTTGATCAGCGTACGGGAAAGACCATGCAGAGAGCGATGTACTTTATCATCGCTGGGCCGTGTGACGGTAATTACATTATCTTTGAGTTCTACAGTCAGTTCTTTATTGATCTGACGGCTCAATTCACCTTTAGGTCCCTTCACAGTGACCAGGTTATTATTCACCGTTACCGTTACCTTATCAGGAACAGTAATGGGGTTTTTTCCAATTCTTGACACTTATAAGCACCTCCGGTCCTTGGGATTATCTTACCAAACGTAAGCGATTACTTCGCCGCCCAGTCCCGCTTTCCGGGCAGCCTTATCGGTCATCATGCCCTTGGAGGTGGAAACTACGGCAATGCCCAAACCACCCAGCACGCGAGGTAACTGGTCTTTTTGGGTATATACCCGCAGCCCGGGTTTGGAGATACGTTTAATGCCAGAAATTACTTGTTCCTTATTAGGACCATATTTCAGCTGTACGCGGATCACATTCTGATGTTCACCGGCAACGACTTCGAAATTTTTAATGAATCCTTCGCTCTTCAGAATTTCTGCAATGGCAGTTTTAATCTTGGAGCAGGGGATTTCAACTTTATCGTGATGAACCGAATTGGCGTTACGAATTCTCGTAAGCATATCGGCGATCGGATCAGTCATAGTCATTTACAAAAGCCCTCCTTCCTTTTTCCGCTCTTACCAGCTGGCTTTCGTCACACCGGGAATCGCTCCTTCGTAAGCGTACTTCCGGAAGCAAATACGGCAAATGCCGAATTTACGCATATAAGCATGTGGTCTGCCACAAATTTTGCAGCGATTATATTGACGAACCTTGAATTTAGGTTCTTTTTTCCATTTCTCAACTAATGCGGTTTTTGCCACGGTTTTCCTCCTTATGCCCCAAATGGCATACCCAGAAGTCTCAGCAGTTCTCTGCCTTCTTCATCGGTTTTGGCAGTCGTAACAATAATCACGTCCATGCCGCGGACCTTGTCGACTTTGTCGTAGTCAATTTCCGGAAAGATCAATTGTTCTTTCAGTCCGATGGAGTAGTTGCCACGGCCATCAAAGGATTTAGGATTCACCCCTCTGAAGTCACGCACACGCGGCAGGGCAATATTCATGAATTTATCCAGGAATTCATACATCCGGCTTCCCCGCAGGGTTACTTTTACACCGATGGGCATTCCTTCACGCAGTTTAAATGCAGCAATGGATTTTTTAGCTTTGGTAATGACCGGCTTTTGTCCAGCAATCATGGTCATGTCCGCAACCGCAGATTCAATTGCTTTACTGTTGGTGGTGGCTTCACCGCAACCAATATTTAAAACAACTTTTTCCAGTTTAGGGATTTCGTTGACATTTTTATAATTAAATTTTTCCATGAGGCCTTTTACAGCATCAGTGGTATATTTTTCTTGCAATCTAGTTGCCATCCTGTTTCCTCCTTCCCCAAAATTATTTATCGATAACTTCGCCGCATTTTACGCAGGCTCTTACGAAGCGTTCACCTTGCGCAACTTTTTTAATGCGGGTCGGTTTATTGCAGGTAGGGCATACCAGCATTACGTTGGAAGAACTGATAGGCGCTTCCTTGGTAATAATGCCGCCCTGGGGGTTACTTTGGGAAGGTTTGGTATGACGTTTCACTTCATTAACGCCTTCTACCGTCACTCTTCCTTTTTTAGGGAAAGCAGCCAGGATTTTACCTTGCTTACCTTTATCTTTACCGGCCAATACGATAACCGTATCGCCCTTTTTCACGTGCAATTTTACGGCTTCCGTCATTTCTGCAACACCTCCTGTTTAAAGGACTTCAGGTGCCAGGGAAATGATCTTCATGAAGTCTTTTTCACGGAGTTCCCGGGCAACAGGCCCAAAGATACGAGTACCACGAGGGGTTTTGTCGTCTTTGATCAGAACGGCCGCATTTTCGTCGAAACGGATATAGGACCCGTCCGGACGGCGTGTACCTTTTACGGAACGCACCACAACGGCCTTTACTACTTCACCTTTTTGGACAACGCCACCGGGTGTAGCATCTTTAACAGAAGCCACAATGATATCCCCAATATTGGCGTATTTACGATAGGAACCGCCCAGCACACGGATACACATAATCTTTTTGGCGCCGGTATTGTCCCCAACATTCAGCACTGTCTGCTGTTGAATCATGGTTTACCTCCCTTGCCAAGCTATGCTTAGCAGTTACACCTTATTTTGCCCGTTCTACGATTTCAACAACACGCCAGCATTTATCCTTGGACAACGGACGGGTTTGCATAATTTTCACCGTATCACCAATATGTGCGTCATTGTTTTCGTCATGAGCTTTTAATTTAATCGTATGCATTACGCCTTTTTTGTAAAGGGGGTGTTGAACCAGCCGTTCAATGGCGACAACCACAGTTTTCTGCATTTTGTCACTCACCACTTTACCGGTACGCGTAACACGTAAGTTTCTCTCTTCAGCCACGGATATTTTCCTCCTTCGCGCAGGGTACCCTGAATTAAGCGTTAAGTTCGCGTTCCCGTTGGATCGTTTTGATCTGGGCAATGGATTTTTTGACTTCCCGGATTTTCATGGGGTTATCCAGTTGTCCGGTTGCCATTTGAAAACGCAGATTAAAAAGATCGTCTTTTAAGCCTGCCAGCTTGCTATCCAGGTCAGCAGCAGACATTTCTCTGATTTCATTAGTTTTCATTAAGCTTCACCACCTACTCCATTTTCACGCGCGGTGACTTCGGCATCCAACTGAGCTTTGGTAACGAAACGTGTCTTGATCGGCAGTTTGTTGCCAGCCAAACGCATAGCTTCTTTAGCAATATCTTCCGTAACGCCAGCCATTTCAAATAGTACACGGCCGGGTCTTACGACAGCAACCCAATACTCAGGAGAACCTTTACCACTACCCATACGACTCCCAGCAGCTTTTGCAGTAACTGGTTTGTCAGGGAAAATCTGAATCCACACTTGCCCGCCACGTTTAATATACCGTGTCATAGCAATACGAGCAGCTTCAATCTGCCGGTTGGTAATCCAGGAGGGTTCCAAAGCTACCAGGCCATACTCGCCATGAGCCACCCGATTCCCGCGCATTGCACGGCCTTTCATACGGCCTCTATGTTGTTTACGGTGTAGTACTCTCTTTGGTAATAACATTATTTCGCCCCTCCTTCTTGCGCTTCAGGAGTTTCCTTCCTCACGCTTTTAGTCGGCAGCACTTCGCCTTTGTAAATCCAAACTTTAACGCCGATCCGACCATAGGTGGTATGGGCTTCGGCAGTTCCATAATCAATATTGGCACGCAGGGTATGCAGGGGAATACTGCCATCGCGGTAGCTTTCACTCCGGGCAATTTCCGCACCGCCCAGACGACCGGCACAAGTAATTTTGATTCCTTTGGCGCCCAAACGCATAGTACGGCCTACGCACTGTTTCATAGCACGACGGAAAGCAATCCGGCGTTCCAACTGAGAAGCAACATTTTCTGCCACCAAAGTTGCATCCATATCCGGTTGTTTCACTTCAATGATATTAATATCCAGTTTGCTGCCAGTCATCTTGCTCAGGTCTTTTTTCAAAAGTTCAATATTGCTGCCCTGCCGGCCGATGACGATACCTGGTTTTGCCGTATAAATGCTGATGCGCATTTTTTGTTCTGTCCGTTCAATCAGGACACGGCTGATCCCAGCCTGGAATTGTTTTTCTTTAATAAAATTACGAATCTTGATATCTTCCAGCAGATTCTTTTGATAGTCTTTGTCGGCGAACCATTTGGAATCCCAATCATCGATTACGCCCACTCTGAAACCATGTGGATTAACTTTCTGACCCACTATTCAATCCCTCCTTCTGTTAAGGATGCTTATTTTTCGGAAACAGCCACTGTTACATGGCTGGAACGTTTCAGGATTTTGAAGGCCTGCCCACGAGAGCGGGGATGGATTCTCTTCAAAGTCGGACCCTGATCTACAAAAGCACCGGACACGACCAACTTGTCAATGTTCATATCGAAATTATGTTCAGCGTTTGCCACGGCAGAGCGGAGAACTTTTTCAATAACCTCAGAACCAACCTTAGGGGTAAATTTAAGGATTGCAAAGGCTTCGCTTACGGATTTGCCACGGATCAAATTGATCACGATGCGCAGCTTGCGCGGTGCGATGCGGATATATTTGGTAACTGCTTTAGCTTCTTCCATTTATGGTATCCTCCTTCCCCTATTATTTCGCGACTTCTGCGGCCTTGTCGCCATGGCCTCTAAACAGACGGGTTGGAGCGAACTCACCCAGTTTATGACCGACCATATCTTCAGTAATATATACAGGCACATGTTTTCTGCCATCATGAACAGCAATGGTGTGCCCCAAAAAATCGGGGAGAATGGTAGAACTCCGGGACCAGGTTTTGACAACTTTCTTTTCCTGAGCGGCATTCAACGCTTCAATCTTTTTTAGCAGACTAGCTTGGACATAAGGTCCCTTCTTAACGGATCTGGACACTCTGTATGCCTCCTTTCAACAAGCTCTATTATTTCGTTCTGCGTTTCAGAATCAGTCTGGTGGAAGCTTTCTTGTTCTTCCTGGTACGAGTACCAAAAGCACTCTTGCCCCAAGGAGTCACAGGACGCTTACGTCCAACAGGAGAATGTCCTTCACCACCACCATGCGGATGGTCGTTCGGGTTCATTGCCACGCCACGGTTTGCAGGACGAACGCCCAGCCACCGAGACCGACCTGCTTTACCCAGGTTCTGGTTCTCATGATCCAGGTTTCCGATTTGTCCAATGGTAGCACGGCAGAAAATATGTACCTGACGCAATTCCCCGGAAGGAAGACGTAGCAGTGCATAACTGCCTTCTTTAGCCATAAGTTGAATACCAGCGCCAGCACTGCGGCCCAGTTGCCCGCCTTTGCCGATTTTCATTTCCACATTGTGGATCATCGTACCAAGAGGAATATTCGTTAAGGGCAGTGCGTTGCCGACTTTAATATCAGCCTGCGGACCACTTACCACCACGTCTCCCACTTTTAGTCCTTGTGGAGCCAGAATGTAACGTTTTTCGCCGTCAGCGTAATGCAACAGAGCAATATTAGCGCTGCGGTTTGGATCATACTCAATCGTAGCGACTTTAGCCGGTACACTGTCTTTATTCCGTTTGAAATCAATGATACGATACTGTCTCTTATGACCGCCGCCCTGGTGACGAACCGTAGTTTTACCAGTAAAGTTTCGTCCAGCATGCTGGTTTAATTTAACAACCAGAGGGCGATGGGGCTTGTCCGTAGTGATCTCTTCAAAGGTGGACACGGTCATGTTCCGCCGGGAAGGAGAATACGGATTAAAGCTTTTAATAGCCATGTTTTGACCTCCTTAGACGAATTACATTCCTTCGAAGAGCGGAATTGTATTACCTTCAGCCAGTTTTACAATTGCTTTCTTATAATCGGAACGCTTGCCTTCAAATCTTCCCATCCGTTTGGTTTTACCCATTACCCGGATAGTGTTCACATTGACTACCTTTACATTGAAGATAGCTTCTACAGCTTGACGGATTTCCGTCTTATTGGCACCCATAGCAACTTGGAACGTATATTTATTGTCCTTCATCATATCAGATGTTTTTTCAGTCACAATGGGTCTGATGATAATATCGCGAGGATTAGCAGCCATTATGCGAGCACCTCCTCAATTCTAGCTACAGCATCTTTAGCCAGCAAAATTTTTTCAGCGTTTAGAATATCATAAACGTTTAAAGAATCATTGGAAAGAGCTTTTACCTTCTCAATATTGCGGGAAGCTTTTTCCACGTTTTCATTTTCGCCATCGGTAATGAGTAGTGCTTTTTTACCGGTTGCTTCAAAGCCACTCAGCATAGCCACAGCATTTTTGGTTTTAATTTCTTCAAAATGCAGACCATCCACTACCACAAGACTACCATCAGCAACCTTGCTGCTCAGTGCGCAACGAATCGCCAAACGTCTAGCCTTACGCGGCATTTCTAACGCATGGCTCCGCGGATGGGGCCCAAAAATGGTGCCGCCACCTACCCACAGAGGGGAACGGACAGATCCTGCCCGAGCACGACCCGTGCCTTTTTGCTTCCAGGGTTTACGTCCACCACCGCGAACCATACCGCGAGTTTTGGTGGCATGAGTGCCCTGCCGTTCGTTGGCTTGCTGCATAACAACAGCCTGATGAACCACCGCTTCATTAAAAGCGACGCCGAACACACTGTCCATTAATTCTATTTCTTCACCGGTCTGCTTACCGGTCTTATCATAAACTGCTACTTTCGGCATTAAAACGCCCTCCTTTCGTGTTAACTTATTTCTTTGCTGCCTTGACAACGTTCGGACGAACGGTATTACGCAGCACCAGGAAGGTACCAGCGGCACCGGGAACAGAACCTTTCACCATAATCAAGTTACGGTCCTTGTCCACTTTGGCAACAGTCAAACGTTCTACCGTTGCACTGATTCCGCCCATACGACCAGGCAATTTTTTACCTTTAATAACACGGCCGCCAGGACCAGAATGCATAGGCCCATTAGAACCAGGTTCACGGTGGGATTTAGACCCGTGTTTCATAGGTCCACGTGCAAAGTTGTGACGTTTAATCGTACCAGCGAACCCCTTACCGCGGGAAACGCCGATGGCATCAACCAGATCTCCGGCTGTAAAAATATCAGCCAGAATCTTATCGCCGATTGTATAATCAGAAGGTTGATCCAGACGAAGTTCTCTGACCACCTTTACAGGAGTCTGACCAACTTTGTCAAAGAAACCTTTCATTGGCTTATTGACATGTCTTTCTTTAATTTCCCCAAAGCCGATTTGCACTGCATTATAACCGTCGTTTTCTTCGGTCTTGTTTTGCAGCACAACGCAAGGTCCTGCTTCAACAACCGTTACGGGAACCAGCGTACCATCTGCTTCAAAGATTTGGGTCATACCTAGTTTTTTACCCAGGATTCCTTTTATCATTGTCGCACCTCCTTACGCTTTGATCTCAATATCTACACCAGCAGGAAGATCCAAGCGAGTCAGTGCATCGATCGTCTTAGCTGTAGGTTCCAAAATGTCAACCAATCTTTTGTGGGTTCTCATTTCGAACTGCTCACGGGAATCTTTATTCACGTGGGGGGAACGCAGAATCGTATAGATGTTCTTTTCAGTAGGTAGGGGGATCGGACCGGATACTTGAGCACCAGTACGTTTCGCCGTCTCTACAATTTTCGTAGCACTTTGATCCAGTGCCTTGTAATCGTACGCTTTTAAACGTATACGGATTTTTTGGGTTTTAGCCATTTTTTTGTTTCCTCCATTCGCCGCGTTTCTTAGAACGGACATACTCAGCAGAAGTTCCCTTCTTTGCCGCAGGGTCAGAAGCCATCTTCTGCTTCATCGCGGGCCCTACACATAAAGAATATGAGGGGCTTTAGTGCCCCTCATATGGGCTTTCTAAAAATTTGACCAGTGGAAATTAGCCTTCGATTTCGGTTACCACGCCAGCGCCTACCGTATGGCCGCCTTCGCGGATAGCAAACCGCAGACCTTTTTCAATAGCGATCGGGGTGATCAGTTCCACGTCCATCACTACGTTATCCCCAGGCATAACCATTTCGGTTCCTTCCGGCAATTTCGCGACCCCAGTCACGTCCGTGGTACGGAAGTAGAACTGTGGACGATACCCGTTAAAGAACGGAGTATGACGGCCGCCTTCTTCTTTGGTCAGTACGTATACCTGCCCCTTGAAGGTGGTATGGGGATGAATGCTACCAGGTTTTGCCAGCACTTGCCCTCTTTCAATTTCATTCCGTTCAATACCACGCAGCAGGCAGCCAATGTTGTCACCAGCTTCTGCCTGATCCAGGGTCTTACGGAACATTTCCAGACCTGTGGCTACGGACTGTCTCTTTTCTTCCGTCAGGCCTACGATTTCTACCGTATCCCCAACTTTAACAGTACCACGTTCTACACGCCCCGTGGCTACGGTGCCACGTCCAGTAATAGTGAATACGTCTTCTACCGGCATCAGGAACGGTTTAGCCAGATCGTGTTCCGGGGTAGGAATGTATTCATCAACGGCTTCCATCAGCTTCAACACGTTTTTCTTCTGTTCTTCGTCGCCTTCCAGGGCTTTCAGCGCAGAACCAACTACGATGGGTACGTCATCCCCAGGATAGCCGTATTGGCTCAAGAGTTCCCGTACTTCCATTTCCACCAGTTCAATCAATTCAGGATCGTCCACTTGGTCGGATTTATTCAGGAACACTACGATAGCAGGCACACCTACCTGGCGAGCCAAAAGAATATGTTCCCGGGTCTGCGGCATAGGGCCATCAGCAGCGGACACAACCAGAATAGCACCATCCATCTGAGCAGCACCGGTAATCATGTTCTTTACATAGTCAGCGTGCCCCGGGCAGTCTACGTGTGCGTAGTGCCGTTTCGGAGTTTCATATTCTACGTGGGCAGTATTGATGGTGATCCCACGTTCTCTTTCTTCCGGAGCCTTATCAATATCGGCATAGGCTTCGAAAGTTGCCTTGCAGCCCGGGGTCTCGGACAGAACCTTGGTAATGGCTGCTGTCAGCGTGGTCTTGCCGTGGTCAACGTGACCGATGGTCCCAATGTTCACATGGGGTTTTGTTCTTTCAAATTTCTCTTTTGCCATTATTATTTCCTCCTATACCACAAGTATTACTCTTGTGCAGTTCCTTTATTTTTCGCGATAATCGTTTCCGCTATATTCTTGGGAACTTCTTCATAGTGGTCAACTTCCATGGAATAGTTACCACGCCCCTGCGTCTTGGAGCGTAGGTCTGTAGCATAGCCAAACATTTCAGCCAGCGGAACAAAAGCCGTGATAACCTGTGCGCCGCTTCTCGCTTCCATGCCGTCAATACGACCCCGGCGAGAGTTCAAGTCGCCGATAACATCGCCCATGTATTCTTCAGGGATGGTAACTTCTACTTTCATGTACGGTTCCAGTAAAACAGGATTTGCTTTCTGTGCACCGCTCTTAAAGCCCATGGAGCCAGCAATATGGAATGCCATTTCAGAGGAGTCCACTTCGTGATAGGACCCGTCATAAACAGTAACTCCGATATCCACCATGGGATAGCCAGCTACAACGCCATTTTCCATGGCTTCTTTAACACCGTCTTCCACCGGGCCGATGTATTCCTTAGGAATTGCACCGCCAACGACTTTGTTTTCAAATTTAAAGCCTTCACCAGGTTCCAACGGAGTCAGGCGCAGCCAGCAGTCACCATATTGTCCCTTACCACCGGACTGGCGAACAAATTTACCCTGGCTTTCCACTTCCTTACGGATGGTCTCACGGTATGCAACCTGCGGTTTACCCACCGTGCAGTCCACGTGGAATTCCCGTTTCAGGCGATCCACAATAATATCCAGGTGCAGTTCGCCCATCCCAGAAATAATGGTCTGGGAAGATTCCGGATCAGTGCGTACCCGGAAGGTAGGATCTTCTTCCGCGAGTTTACCGAGGGCAACGCCCATTTTTTCTTGGTCGGCTTTAGTTTTAGGTTCAATGGCTACGGAAATAACCGGTTCAGGGAAAACCATGGATTCCAAAATAATGGGGGCTTTTTCATCGCACAAGGTATCACCGGTGCCCGTGTCCTTCAAACCTACCGCAGCAGCAATATCTCCTGCGTAAACCGTGTCGATTTCCGTTCTGTGGTTGGAGTGCATCCGCAAAATACGGCCAATCCGTTCCCGTTTATCTTTGCTAGCATTGTACACATAAGAGCCTGCATTAAGCGTCCCGGAGTATACCCGGAAGAATGCCAACCGGCCAACATAGGGGTCTGTCGCAATCTTAAAGGCCAGTGCTGCAAATGGGGCCTCATCGCTAGAAATACGTTCTTCTTCTTCTCCTGTTTCCACATTAGTGCCTTTAATAGGAGGCACATCCAGCGGAGACGGCATATAGTCGATAATAGCATCCAGAAGCGGCTGCACACCTTTGTTTTTATAAGAAGAACCACAAGTCACCGGGTAGAGCTTGCATTGGCAAGTCATTTTCCGGATGGCGCCCTTGATTTCTTCTTTAGTCAAGTCTTCCCCGTCCAGGTACTTCATCATCAGGTCATCATCGCTTTCTGCGACGGCTTCCAGCAGGATCTGGCGATACTTTTGAGCTTGCTCCACATATTCAGCGGGGATCGGTTCAAATTCTTCGTCTTTTCCCAGTTTATCACCATAGACAACGGCCTGCATCTCCACCAAGTCAACCAGCCCCACAAAAGCATCTTCAGCGCCCATAGGGATTTGGATTGCCACTGCATTCGCGCCCAAACGATCTTTCATCATTTGGATTACGTTGAAAAAATCAGCACCCGTGGTATCCATTTTATTCACATAGGCAATACGAGGAACATTGTATTCCTCCGCCTGGCGCCAAACGGTTTCAGACTGCGGTTCAACGCCTCCTTTAGCGCTGAACACAGCTACAGAGCCATCCAATACGCGCAAGGAACGTTCAACTTCTACCGTGAAGTCCACGTGGCCCGGGGTATCAATAATATTGATAGAATGCCCTTTCCAGTGGCAAGTGGTCGCGGCAGAAGTAATTGTAATACCACGTTCTTGTTCCTGAACCATCCAGTCCATGGTAGCAGCGCCATCATGAACCTCACCAATTTTATGAGTCTTTCCGGTGTAGAACAGGATACGTTCCGTGGTTGTAGTTTTACCAGCATCAATATGAGCCATGATGCCGATATTTCTAATTTTCTCTAAGGGAAACTCTCTACCCACGAATTACTCCTCCTTGTTTAAGGATTGCATTACCAGCGATAGTGGGCAAACGCTCTGTTTGCTTCCGCCATCTTATGCGTATCCTCACGTTTTTTGACAGATGCGCCTGTGTTATTGGCAGCGTCCATCAATTCACCGGCTACGCGTTCGTACATCGTTTTTTCGCCGCGAGCACGGGAATAGTTCACCAGCCACCGAATCCCCAAGGTGGTTTTCCGGTCTGCCCGGACTTCCACAGGAACCTGATAGTTAGCGCCGCCCACCCGGCGTGCTTTTACTTCCAGAACGGGCATTACGTTTTTCATGGCAGCATCAAAAACTTCCATGGGGTCTTTCCCGGTTTTGGAATGAATCAGATCAAATGCATCATATACAATACGCTCTGCCACGCCTTTTTTGCCGTCGAGCATAATTTTATTAATGAATCTTGTCAGCAGTTTGGACCCGTATACTGGATCCGGTAATACATCTCTCTTGGTTACAGGACCTTTTCTCGGCATCTGTATTTCCTCCTTCGTAATCAAATCATTCTGCAGCAGGCAGACAAATTATTTCTTAGCTGCTTTCGGGCGTTTAGCGCCATACTTGGAACGGCTCTGGTTGCGATCCGCAACACCAGCAGTATCCAATGCACCGCGAATGATGTGATAACGAACACCAGGAAGGTCCTTAACTCTTCCACCTCTGATCAGAACAACACTGTGTTCCTGCAGATTGTGGCCAATACCAGGAATGTAAGCGGTCACTTCAATCCCATTGGTCAGACGCACACGAGCAACCTTCCGCAGAGCGGAGTTAGGTTTCTTTGGCGTGGTGGTGTACACTCTCGTGCAGACACCGCGTTTTTGGGGTGAATTTTTCAGTGCTGGCGCCGTGGATTTTTGAGTAATAACCTGTCTACCTTTACGAATCAATTGATTGATTGTAGGCATTCCGGCACCTCCTTTCTCTTGAATCAGATTTAATGAGTATGAAACTTCCAATTGGAAGATTCTACCTGGATTTAAGGACACAGGCTATAGACGCTCCCACATGAATGCCGCAAGCTTTTCCCAATTCCTGCATGGTTGCTACCGTTTCCATAGCGATCCCCTTGGCATCACACAAGTCCTTTACCGGACCTGTCACATGGTCATTAGCGTCCAGCGCGATCAGAACTCCTCTGGCCTGATCCCGGGCTATAGCTTTTTGGGATTGTTTCACGCCCACAACAACGGGAGAACCGTTTTTCACGTCTGCGAGAAACATATAATACCTCCAAAAAGACAGACTGCTCTCTGTGACACTGTGCTATTGTATCATTCCACGTTAGTGATGTCAACAATTTCCCCGTATTTTTTCTATGTTTATCCCTGTTTACACGCCCTTCTTTCATTACACAGTTCCTCGTGTTCCGTACTACATCCACAGGTCCTTTTTCGTAGGATTTTCAGCTACTTTTTAGATTTTTTGTGGGTGCGTCCAAAAGGAATCGTTATATTTTTATTGGATTCGTAGTATCTAGAGTTAAATTTTACAAAAGTTTTACATTTGCAAAAAAAAGGTTGTTACCAATAAAAAAGCGGCAGGTGTCACTTCCTGCCGTTTCCTTTAGAATTGCTTTTTTCCCTCTGGGGTATTGGTAATGAGGGCAATGAAAACCAAATCTTCTTTTCCGTCGTTTTTTATCCCATGGCTGGCGCCGTCCGCACAAAACGTCACGTCTCCTGCTTTTACCCGTGATACTTTGCCTTCATCATTGTACTCGCCTTCTCCTTGAAGCAAATAATAGGTTTCAAAGTTCTTCACGTGTTGATGATACGGTACCTCAAAGCCAGGACGCAAAGTGATTTTCGCAAATAAGCTATTGGCATTCTGAAATAATTCCGGATCCAGCAGCACATCTTTCACAATCAAGTTACCAGTTGCGCTTTTATTTTCTTCATGATGCAGGTTGGTAAATACGGCCATAAAAATCCCCTCCTCGGTTTATTTACAGGTATTATACCTATTTCCGCCCAAAAATTTCAACCGCTATGAAAAAGGACCACTTTACAATTTGCAAAGTAGTCCCTTTTTATCACTTCTCAAGACTTATTTTTTGACTACGTCAATCTGTCCATCCTTCAGCACAATGGCAATGTGATCCCCACTGCCAATTTCGCCGAGGACAATCTTCCGGCTCACCACCGTTTCTACGGTATGTACAATTAACCGTTTCAACGGACGGGCACCAAAGGCCGGATCAAAACCGCTCTTTGCCAGGTACACAATGGCTTCGTCGCTGGCACTTAGTTCCAGATCCATCTGTTTACGGAGCCGATCGCCCAGCTGATGCAGGATCAATTTTACAATGTCTTTGATCTGCTCAGGGTCCAGTGGCTGGAAGACTACAATATCATCCACCCGGTTAAGGAATTCCGGACGGAAGAATTTCCGCAGCATCCCCAGCACTTCCTCATGGGAAATCTTTCCTTTCTTCTCCATGATTTCCTGGCTTCCCAAGTTACTGGTCATAATGATGAGCGTATTCTTAAAGTCCACAATGCGCCCTTGCCCATCTGTTAGCCGTCCATCGTCCAGCACTTGCAGCAATACGTTAAACACATCCGGATGGGCTTTTTCAATTTCATCAAATAGGATCACAGAATACGGATGACGACGCACTTCTTCCGTCAGCTGACCGCCTTCTTCATAGCCCACATATCCTGGAGGCGCTCCAATCAGACGGGAAACAGTGTGCTTTTCCATGTATTCGCTCATATCAATACGGATAATGCGCTTTTCGTCATCAAACAACACTTGTGCCAGTGCTTTGGCCAGTTCGGTCTTGCCCACACCGGTCGGCCCCAAAAAGATAAAGGAACCAATAGGTTTGTTAGGGTCCTTGATCCCTGCACGGGCGCGAATAACTGCTTCACTGACAGCCTGCACGGCTTCATTTTGTCCTACCACCCGCTTGTGAAGGATTTCCGGCAAATGGGCCAGCCGTTGTTTCTCTCCTTCCAGCAGACGGTTCACCGGGATACCGGTCCAGGTGCTGACCACCTTGGCAATATCGTCCTCATCAACTTCTTCTTTCAGTAGTTTCTGGGCAGAAGTATCCTGCTCGCCCAATTGATTCAATTGTTTTTGCAGTTCCGGCAACTTGCCATATTTCAGCTCGGCCAGTTTATTCAGGTCATAAGCACGTTCTGCCTCTTCCATCTGCTTTTTCACATTGTCAATTTCTTGCTTCACTTGGCGGACTTTGGCAATGCCGGCCTTTTCTTCCTTCCATTGGTTCATCAACTGGTCATTGCTCTCTTTCAAGCTGGCCAATTCCTCACGAATTTTTTCCAGACGCTCTTTACTTTGGGCATCGTCCTCTTTTGTAAGAGCCTGCTCCTCAATTTGCAATTGCAACATCCGCCGGCGGCTTTCGTCCAATTCCGTTGGCATGGAATCTATTTCCGTACGCAGCCGGGCTGCTGCCTCATCCACCAGGTCAATGGCCTTATCCGGCAAAAACCGATCATTAATATACCGGTTGCTGAGTGTTGCTGCCGCCACCAGGGCAGAGTCCTTGATACGCACCCCATGGTGAACTTCGTACCGCTCTTTCAGACCCCGCAGAATGGAAATCGTATCCTCCACACTGGGTTCGCTGACCAGTACAGGCTGAAAACGCCGTTCCAAAGCAGAATCTTTTTCAATATACTTATGGTATTCCTTCAGCGTGGTTGCCCCAATACACCGCAATTCTCCTCTAGCCAGCATGGGTTTCAGAATATTCCCCGCATCCATAGAGCCTTCGCTGGCACCAGCACCCACCACCGTATGCAGTTCATCAATAAACATAATAATCTGCCCGGTGGAATCGGAAACAATTTTTAAAATCTTTTTTAGACGCTCTTCAAATTCTCCCCGGTATTTAGCTCCGGCTACAAGGCTAGCCAGATCCAGGGCATACAGTGTCTTGTTTTTTAAAGATTCCGGTACGTCTCCTGCCACGATTCTGCGGGCCAGTCCTTCTACAATGGCTGTTTTGCCCACGCCCGGCTCCCCGATAAGCACAGGGTTATTCTTTTTCCGGCGAGAAAGGATTTCGATGGTCCGGCGAATTTCCTCATCCCGCCCGATTACCGGGTCCAGTTTTCCTTCCCGGGCTTTCCGGGTCAAATCCTGCCCATACTTTTCCAAAGTTTTCTTATTTTCATCCGCATCGCCGTTATTTTCATACTTATCAATCAAGCCACGGATGGCGCTGCGGGTAATCCCATACTTTTTGCACAAGTTCACCACGTCCGTGTCCCCATCCTCGCATAAAGCGGCAAGAAGATGAGAGGCCGTGACTTCATTTTGGCCGGCAGCTTTTTCTGCAAGAGCAAACACCCTGGCGAGCCCTGCGCTCATGGAAAGGCGGTCCGTTCCTTTTACCGAAGGAATGGCCTTTACCAGGGTATCCACTTCCCGATTAAACTGGGTCGGATCCACATTTAAGCTTTTCAGCACAAATTTAAAAAATCCATCTGGCTGGGCACACATCGCACTCAAAAGATGCACGGTGCTGATTTCCTGATTATAATTGATGACGGCCTGCTGCTGAGCCGCTTCTAATAAACTTCTTACTTCATCATTCAAACGTTCTGCTGGCATAATAAACACCTCCAACTTGTTAGTACTGCACACGACGCTTATAGTTTTCCCTTATAGTTAGGAAGGGAATCCAGATTCTTTGTCGAATAAGACCACATACCCTTCCATTTGATCAGCCTAAAGGAGGATTTATGAATTCGTCCATTTATCTGTATCATTTATTTGATGTGGCCGACGAAATTGACTTAACCTTAGTAGAAGCTCTCTGGACCAGCCGGAATAAAATTGCGTCCAGACTGCGCCTGGAAAAAAGCACCCCGGGGTCCATCACCTTTAAAGACCCACCAGTTCTGGTTGAACTGGGCAGCCATGAGATGAACATTGCCGGTAAAGAGTACCTGTCCGTCATGAAAGCCAGAATCTTTGATATCGGCGTGGTAAGCTTGATTTTCCATCTGGATCTGCCAGAAGAGATATCCTATGAAGAGTATCTGGAGCTGGCCATTGCCTTAGAAAAATTGCCTAAAGATTTCATCCGAGAATACATTACCGCTGTCACAGATACCATCAAACCGGCCTGTGCTAAAATGCGCATTTCCGATTTTGATGAGGATTTTGTGGTCTACTATTTCCGGGATCCACTTCCCAACTGGGATTTTACTCCGATTATGATGAAGGATAAAACCCCGCTCAGTGAAGAAACCCGAAATCAGATTATGACCAACCGGTTCAGCTACAGTACTGGAGATGAGATTTATCTTACCTGGGACACTGCCCTTGTCTATGACAAAACGGGCAGTATGGATCTTCCCGACCTTTTGGAATTTGCCAACGCTCAATTTCTGGAACTGCGCTACTACGATGATGCGCTGAATAAAGCCGTAGACAAAACCTATACGGAAATTGATGCCGCCGACAGTCCCCAAGGACCCGGACGGATCCACACCTTCCGCCAGTTGCGCGCCCACTTAACGGAAGTGATGGCGGATATGAGTGTCCTCACTAGCAACATCGACAATGCTTTACAGGTCACCGAAGACATTTTTAACGCCAGAGTCTATGCCCGGTATATGAATCTTCTTCACGCCGAAGTGTGGCGGGAAAATATCAATACCAAGATCAATGTACTCCAACGTTGCTATTCCCTCTTAAACGGGGAAGTATTGACCCACCGCTTTGCGCTGTTAGGGCAGATCGGCTTGGTACTGCTTGCCTTGATTGCTCTCATACAGGTATTTCTACTGTTTGGTCTCCTCTATTAACTTCACCTTCAATACTATGACCCAGGAAGCTTTTATCACTTCCTGGGTCATATTGTACGCTTTAAAAGTCAAAAAGTCAAATTATTTTTCGTTTTTTTGACTTTTATTTTTCTTGTTTTCTAAAAGTGCCAATCCTCTGGCTAGCTTACTCCGATTTTCCGGTTGTAGCGGAACCATAACTTGCAGATCTTTCACAAAAGCAAGGGTCGCCTCCATGTTCCCTCTCTTGCATTCCACTTCCACTTCTGCCAGGGGTTCCTTGTTCCCGCCAGCGCAAATTGTGCCGCGATCCAGTGCTACTTCTGCCTGATTTCCTTGCCCCAAGTCCAGCAGCGCCAGATGACGGGTAAAAGAGACTGTACAAAACGGTTCCCAAGATTTTCCTTTTAATAAGGAACACAGTTGCGCATCCATCGCAGGAGAAAACCCTTTTCCCACGGGAAATGGCTGCGTAACAGGCACCGTATATTCTTCTCGCAGGGAAATCCCGTTATGGGTAGTTCCCTTGGTTTTTACCGTTGCTTCCCATTGCTTTCCGTTGATCTGACGAATCCGATACGCTAGCCCTGCCTTTGTTAGCACCATATCCGGCGTATCATAATATACGTTTTGCAGTTCCACAAATTTTTCCGTACCAGGCAGGATATGCTCTTGGATAAGCGGCAGTGAAAATAGTTTCTTCCATCCTTCTGAAGTGGATACCAGTTTAATTTCCTTTTCCATTTCTGTCCATCCCCGAAAGCTTCCACTTTTCTTTCTGCTGCGTCACCAAATCCTGCAAGGTCGTATTATCTATAATAGCATCCACCGCACTTTGGATCTGCTTCCACAAATCCAGCGTGGGGCACTGGTTTTCTCGGCTGCAGGCCTTATGGCCCGGTTCCAGGCAGGTCACAGGCGCTAGTGTACCTTCTACGGCCCGGAGAATCTCCCCCACGGTATACGCCCTCGGTCGCCGTACTAACTTATACCCACCCAAAGACCCCCTGGTACTTTTCACCAATTTAGCCCGTGATAGCTGGGTAATAATCTGTTCCAAATATTTTTCCGAGATTTCTTGCCGCTGGGAAACACTTTTAATAGGAACATACGCTTCCTGTCCATTAATAGCTAAATCAATCATCAAACGCAACGCATAGCGCCCTTTTGTGGAAATCTTCATTGCTGTTCTCCTTACTCTTCTGCATTTATCCGTTTGCCTTGGTGCATCTCAATTTTCTATCATTGTACTATAGAAAATAAGCCCTGTCCATGCAGTAACCCTCGGGCGCCGCCTGTGACAGGGCGTTTTAGGGAAAAACAGCTTGCGCTGCCCCTTTATTTGGATTATAATAACAACGTATCGGGGCATTAGCTCAGCTGGGAGAGCGCAAGGTTCGCAATCTTGAGGTCGGGGGTTCGATCCCCCCATGCTCCACCAAATAAAAATGCAATCCTCACACAGGGCTTGACTGTGTGAGGATTTTTATTGTACTAGTAACTTAACGCTATCCGTAATCCCCTACGTGCATGCCATAAGTGAAAAGTAGTAGGCAGTATGTGGTCCCTTCCTATCCTGTAATCAAGTCTGCCATCTCTTGTACGGAGATGCCATAGATCGCTCCTTCTAGCCCACCTGCTTGCATAGCTTGTAGTACTGCCTCCCGTTCATACCGGCAATGGACCAGCGTTTTTTCCAGCGTAGCAGGATCCACCGTAGCGAAAAAATCGCCATAAATAGCAGCGTCCCGGATGATCCCTCGGACCACTTCCAACTTCGCCTGCATCTTGCCGCCGGCAAAACGACCGGTGCGTTCCATATTAAAGCGGGGATTTTTCCCATAAATGTTATCCCAGCCGGAAAATTTTTCCCGGGCAAGGTCCTTGGCGCGAGCTATATCTTCTTGCGTGAGCTGATACTGCGTCCCCTCCACCCCCAGGATCTCTTTGACCATACACGCCTTAAACGCCTGTCCATCCATGGGATGTGGCAGATGTTCTGCAATATTGGTAACCCGCTCCCGTACGGAGCGAATGCTTTTAGAATAAATTTTGTACGTATCCACCGTAGTCGCCTCTACCATGCGTTCAATATCCGTTGCAAAAAGAAGCGACCCATGGTGCACCAGGCAATCTCCCAAACGATACTGGGCATTACCGGAAAATTTGCGACCAGCAATGGTCAAATCGTTACGCCCGTTAAACATTGCATTTACGCCCATACTGCGCAATGCGGCAAGAACAGGTTGAATATATTGCTGAAATTCTATTTGCCGTGTATTGTTGTGCTGAATAAAAGAAAACTGCCATCCGCCCAGGTCCGTATAAATAGTCCCACCGCCGGACATACGCCGCACCAGGTGGATGCCGTTTTCCGCTGCGTAAGATTGGTCAATCTCTTCTACCACGTTCTGGTATTTGCCCACCATCAGAGTGGGCGTCGTCTGCCAGAACAGAAATACTGTATCTGGCAGACATTTTTCTACAGCGAAATAATTTTCCACTCCAAAATTATAGTACACGTCAGTAGAACCAGTTTCCACATAGATCATGGCAGGTCCTCCAACGCTTCCCAGGCCCGGTAGGAACTGCGCACCAATGGGGCGGACGCCAGATAACGGAATCCTTTGGCGAGCGCCATGTCTTTCCAGCGCTGAAAATCGTCCGGCGTGGCATAGCGCACTAGTGGATAATGTTGTGGCGTAGGCGGCAAATATTGTCCAATGGTGAGAATATCGCATCCGGTCGTGCGAATATCATCCATAAGGCCCTCAATCTGCGCTTCTGTTTCCCCCATGCCCACCATAAATCCAGTTTTGGTTAAAAGCGCAGGATATTTTTCTTTGCTATAGCGCAATACGTCCAAAGAACGTTCATAATTCGCCTGGGGACGTACTTTTTTTTGCAGTTCTTTTACGGTCTCCACATTGTGGTTTAAGACGTTCGGATGAGAGGCCAGCACGTGGTCCAATGCCTCTTTGTTCCCTTGCAGGTCAGAGATCAGTGTTTCTATCGTAGTCTTCGGGCAAAGGGAGCGAATCGCTTGCACGCAACACACAAATTGAAAAGCGCCTCCGTCTGGCAGGTCATCCCGGGTGGAACAGGTGAGTACCACATGGTGCAAGCCCATTTTTTGCACGGCCCGAGCAATATGCTCTGGCTCTAAGGGATTGGGAGGTAGTGGTTTTCCTGTGGTCACGTTGCAAAAGCGGCAGTTCCGGGTACAAATATCCCCCAGGATCAAAAATGTCGCCGTATGTTTCCGGTAGCATTCTCCCAGATTGGGACAATTGGCGGCAGTACATACGGTATGCAGACCCAGTGCTCCCAAAAGGGAAGCAACTTCCGTTACTGCCTCCTGGTTATAACGGACTTTCAGCCACTGTGGTTTTCTTTCCATCATGTTCTCCCTGTACTTCCACTGTCGCTACAGGCGCCCCTACCGCTACGCTATCTCCTTCCCCCACCAGCTGTTTTCGCAATACGCCAGGCTCTGTGGCTTCCATTTGGTTGACCACTTTCTCGGTTTCCATTTCATACAAAGGATCCCCCGCCGCAAACGCTTCGCCTTCTTCTTTGAGCCAGGCACATAAAATGCCTTCCTTCATTTCTGGGCGCAGCTTTGGCATATATAATTTCTTTTCCATACCGTGTTCCCTTCTTCATCTTTTTCCAACTTCTTCATGCACTACAGTAAGAATGACAATAGCTCGCTAGCGTGCTCTCCTGCAAGACCCCCGCAAACATGTTCCAGCTTTTCCGGATCAAAGTAAGAACCAAGCAAGGCATCTTCTGCCATTTTAGCATCTAGCGTCATGCATTGCACCTTGCAACGGGAAAAAATTCCTTTATGGACTTCATAGGAAACAGCAATCGGCTGCCCTAAAAAGATACCTTCTTTTTCATAGGAAAAGTCCGGTGTTTTCCCCCATGTCCACTCCCAGCTCTGGTATTTCTCTCTGCATAGATGCCACACCTCTTCCTGCTGTGCCAGTGTCAGCGTAATCGGCTGCGCATGATCCCCCACAATCTTCTTAAGTAATACCTCTTGGAAAGTCGTGATGTCCATGGACGGCTGCAGGTATTCGCAAATGTTTGTTACTGCACACAGGGCAGAAGAAGTACTTTTGGTTTGAAAGCAGGGATTCTTATGTCGCATGGTCATTTCTTGCAACTGGTCTAACTCCGTTTGAAACAGTAATGTTCCATGATGCAACAGTCGCCCCCTGGCGCTGCGCTGAGCACTTCCAGATATCTTTTTCTTAGCAATAACAATATCGCAGATACCACTCTGGCTGGCAGCAATCCCCATATCCCGCAAGGCAGTCAGTACGGGTTCAAGACACGCCGCATAATCCACCAGGCCATGGGGTGAGAGCATGTACGTATAATTGACATTTCCCAAATCATGATAGACCGTACCACCCCCGGAAATACGCCGCACGACAGGAATGCCTTTACGGCGCAGGAGTGGTACGGAAACTTCCCTGCAAATATTCTGGTAGCGTCCTACCACCACGACCGGCTGGTTGCGCCAAAGATAGAACAGGGCATCATCTACCACATGGGTAAATAGATACTCTTCCAGTGCCTGGTTATAAAATGGATCGGTACAGTGATTATAAAATGTCAACATACTATGCTATCCTCGGTTATTTTGATCTGCGCAGTCGCAAATAGGGCGTTTGCTTTTTCTCGCCTACTTGTTTAGGGTATGGATTGCCCGTTTTTCCAAATGCAGCGTCGCTTCCCGTACTGCCTCCGAAACGGTAGGATGGGAGTGAATGGTGGAAATGATTTCATCAGCAGTGGCTTCTAGTCTTAATGCCAGTGCCCCTTCACTAATCAAATCCGTTGCCCGAGGCCCGATCATATGCATGCCCAGGATTTCCCCATACTTCACGTCAGAAATAATCTTGACAAGCCCTTCTCCTCCATTTAAGATAAGGGATTTCCCATTTGCGCTCAGCGGGAATTTCCCGACTTTGTAATCTATCCCCTTGGCTTTGCACTGTTCTTCCGTAAGACCCACGGAGGCTGCTTCCGGCTCCATGTACACACAGGTGGGGTTGGTCTTTTCGTCATAAATAGCGCGCCCACCCATAATATTTTCTGCCGCGACTTCGCCCATGGCGCTAGCAGTATGGGCCAGTTGTGCGTAGCCATACACGCAGTCCCCAATTGCATACACGCCAGGCACATTGGTTTCCATACGGGCATTGACCACAATATGACCTCGTTCCGTTTGCAAGCCAGCAGCTTCCAGATGCAGCGCATTGGTATTGGCTTTCCGCCCAATTGCGACTAAAACTTTTTCCGCTTCAAAGCTAACTGTCTTACCTGTTTTGTCCTTGCAAAGCACTTTGGCTCCGACGGGAGATATCTCAATGGATTGCACCGGACATTCCAGGTGAAATTCCATGCCCATTTTTTTCATATGGGCCACGCCAATCTGTGTTAAGTCTCCATCCAACATGGGCAGCATATGATCCAGCGCTTCCACCACCGTTATTTTTGTTCCAAAAGCCGCATACGCACACGCTAGTTCCAAGCCAATAACGCCGCCACCAATGACAACCATGGTTTTAGGCAGCGTTTCCAGACTTAGTGCACCTGTGGAATCGATACAATTGGGGTTTTCCCGTAGTCCAGGAATAGGAGGACGCGCATTGACAGAACCGGTGGCTACAATAATGGCATCGGCCGTCATTTGCTCTTTACTTCCATCCATCTTAGTTACTTCCAGTTGCTTAGGCCCTGTGAACGCAGCCTCTCCGTCGATCCGTTTTACTTTATTGATTTTTAAAAGGCCTGCCACGCCGCTAGTTAATTGCTTGGTAATTTGATTCTTATGAGCGATAACTTGCGGGAAATTCACCTTTACATCACTTACTTCTACTCCAATCTCTTTGCCCTGATCCTTAATTTCAGATACCAGTTCCGCGGAATGCAGCAAGCATTTTGTAGGGATACATCCTATATTCAGACAAGTACCACCCAGATGCTCTTTTTCAATCACAGTAACATCTGCACCCAATTGAGCTGCCCGGATGGCAGCCACATATCCGCCAGGACCTCCGCCGATGATGAGCAGACTCTTTTTTCCCATTGCCATAGTCGCATATTCCTTTCCATCTCTTCAAGATTTGCACTTTCCACTTGAGCAAAAAGCGGACGAGGGAAACCCTCGTCCGCTTCGCGTCAAATCAGCAGGAGATAAGGATTCTCCAAGAGCTCCGCCATGCGTTGCAGGAACTTGGCTGCCATAACGCCATCCACCACACGATGATCCGCCGTCAGACTCAAATTCATCATGGGCCGAATCACGATGGCTCCCTCTCTGACCACCGGTGTATCCACAATATCGCATACACCTAAAATTGCCAGTTCTGGCTGGTTAATAATGGGGGAGAAGCTGGTGATGCCATAGGCTCCCAGACTGGAAATTGTGAAGGTTCCTCCCGTCATATCCGCCATGGTGATCCGTCCGGACCGGGTCGCCTCAATCAGGTTCTCTGTTTCCCTGGCGATTTGTGCCAGGCCTTTGCTGTCACAGCACTTCACATTGGGAACCACCAGTCCGTCCCCTTTCGCCACCGCTAGTCCCACGTTGGCATGGCGATGACGTGTCAGCATGTTATCAGCAAAGCTGGCGTTAACATCAGGGAATTCCATTAGGACCTGTGCAGCTACTTTCATCAGGATATGGTTATACGTCAGCTTGATGCCCTGCCCTTTAAGCAGTTCCTTCAAGCGAGAACGCATTTCCTTCATGGCCGTAGCATCTACGGGACGCGTATAGGTTACCCGGGGGGATGTACTCCAAGATAGGCTCATATTGGCTGCAATGCTACGCCGCAAGGTATTGACCTTCACGGGGGGCAGATCGTTGCTTTCGCCGGTAGCCCCGGCCTGTTTTTCGGCAGCTGCCAGCACATCCGCTTTCATGATGCGCCCATCCGCCGGGATTGTGCTCACGTCTACGCCCAGTTCCGCAGCCAATTTATCTGCCATAGGACTAGTTTTTGCGGCAACCTCTACAACAGTTTCCTGTGGTTTATTCAGATAAGTCACCACGTCTTCTATCTGGATTCTACCTTTAGGACCGGTTCCCGCTATGTTTTCCAGCGGCACGCCTTTTTCTTTGGCCAGTTTTTTAGCCGCTGGAGAAGCTAAAACCCGCTCTCCCGGTTTCCTTACCGTGGTCTGCGTGCCTCCCGTTTCCGCTTTGGCCGGCATCACAGGAGCAGCGGGTGCGACTTCTTCTGCCGGCGCTGTTCCACCGGTAGGAATCGCTTCCCCAGCCTCCCCGATATACCCGATCACCGCTTTGCAAGGTGCCGACTCACCTTCTGGAAGTAAGATTTTCAATATAACGCCGTCGCCATCGGCTTCCACATCGTTGGTTAATTTATCTGTCGCTACGGAAAAGAGTATGTCACCTTTTTTAACGGCGTCTCCTTCTTTCACTTTCCATTCTTCAATGGTTCCTTCCGTCATAGTAAGCCCTAGTTTGGGCATTACAATCTCCCGTGCCATCGTTTCACCTCCCAAGCATTTCTTTTGACCAGGAAGAATTAAATAGTCCTCTGTGGACTGCTTCCTCCAGTGTTTTTTGAATCTGCACTCTCCAGGGGCCGTTACGTGTAATGGTTACTGACAGGATATCTCCCTTGTGAACCCTAAGCTCCCGTTCCCCGTCAAGGGCAATCATACAATTTTCATCCACAGTGGTTTCTTGCGGCTCATCCAAGGCAATCCATTTAGCAGACGTAATTGTTAAAGGAGCCAGGACGCCCGCCGCGACTGGAGCCAGCAACGGTTTTCCGCCATCTCCCAGTACAACTTCCATGCCTTGGTCCTCCGTATCTAGGATCACGTCAATACAGCCAGCAATGGAAGAAAATCCGATGGTGGCTGGGTGGCACCGGGTTACATACAGCCGACGTAGTTTCTCCGTTTCCCAGATTGCCTTGGACCCCACCCACAAATCGCTAGATAGGGTAGCATCAATCAAGGCAATATCTGAAAACACGCCATTAATATGGATTTCCAGCCGTTTATCCCGCAAACAACAAATTTCCGGGTCCGCCAATTGGGCAGTCGCGGCGGCCGCCATACCCGCGACTGTTCCTTCAATCATAGCAGGATAAACATTGTTGGTTCCTGTGGACACGGGTAGTAGCGGCATATTCTGAATCACCTTTGCCACGGCCCGGCTGGTGCCATCCCCCCCCAGCACGACACAGCATCCTACGTGCAGGCGCTCCATTTCTTGGGCTGCCCGCACTGTGTCTGCCGGCGTGCCGGTCAAGGGGATATCCAGGATTTGACAATTGGCCGTTAACTTGCCATCATCACTTAAATCCGTAATGACATTCCACCCGATTTGAAAGGTATCAGGCATGAACCAAATCGTATCCACGCCCATGGACTGTGCTGCAAGAACGATGCGCTTGGCAATATTGACTTTCTCCACGTTTCCTATGGTGGTTGCATAGGAAACCAGTCTGCGAATATCTTTCCCTGACGAGGGGTTCGCAATGATTCCAATACTTGTCATGGCACACGTCCTTCCTTGTGGCTATACCAGTGACCGTACCGCTTTTTCAATATCTTTTGCGTTAGGCAGATAAACCTGTTCCAAGACCGGTGCAAACGGAACCGGGGTATCCAGCGCGCCGATTCTAACGACTGGGGAATCCAGATCATCGAATATTTCCTCGCCGATGATAGCAGAAATTTCTCCGCCATAGCCGCCTCTGCGGTTTTCTTCCGATGCGATCACAACTTTATGGGTCTTTCCTACGGATTCTCTGATCAGCTCTTTATCCAGTGGATAAAGCGTCCGCGGATCCAGCACTTCTACGGAAATTCCATCTTTACTTAGTGTTTCCGCTGCCGCCAGGGCTTCATGTACAATCTTGCCATAAGTGATTACGGTAACGTCTGTCCCAGCCCGTTTAATATCGCCTTTGCCGATAGGAATGGGATCAAAACTATTTACGTCCCCTTTCATGGCGTACATGGCTTTATGTTCGATAAACATCACCGGGTTATCATCATCAATGGCAGAAAGCATGAGTCCTAGCGCGTCCTGCGGTGTCGACGGGAAAATCACTTTGAGGCCCGGTACGTGGGTCAGCCAGGCTTCCAGAGATTGGGAGTGCTGTGCCGCAGCACTTACGCCTGCACCGGCCGGTAATCTGACTACCATGGGCAGGGAAATCTTGCCGCCAAACATGTAGCGCATTTTAGCTGCCTGGTTCACCAATTGGTCCATACCAACAGTCACAAAATCGCAGAACATTAATTCTGCAATCGGGCGCAGGCCTGTGGCTGCACTACCAATTGCTGCCCCGACGATAGCGCCTTCACTGATGGGCGTATCACGGACACGTTTTTCACCGAATTCGTCAATCATACCAGCGGAGACACCAAAGCAACCACCAAAAGCCCCTACGTCTTCCCCAAACAACAGGACATTAGGATCTTCTCGCATCCGGATGCTCATGCCCTCGCGGATTGCTTCACCATAACTCATCTTTTTCATCTGGCACGCACCTCCTCAACGATATCGGAATACACGTCCTGCACCACGGATTCTGGAGTCGGATCCGGACTTTCTTGCGCAAACTGTACGGCAGCTTCCAATTCCTCCGTAACTTGCCGATCCAGCGCATCCAGTTCTTCTTGTGTCAGGAACTGATTTTCCTTTAGGAAGGTTTGGAAACGAGGCAGTGGATCTTTCTTCAGCCAGGCTTCTTGTTCTTCTTTCGGTTTATACTTACCCGGATCACCTTCAAAATGCCCTCTCCAGCGGTATGTCTTGCATTCTAGAAGGGTTGGTCCCTGTCCCTTGCGAGCACGATCTACAGCGGCAGAGGCAGCTTCCATCACGGCCATCACGTCGTTGCCATCCACAGCGACACCCGGAATACCATAAGCAACGCCACGGTCTGCCACGTCTTTAATATTCTGGTGACGGGATTGGCTCATGGAAATACCATAGTTGTTATTTTCGCAGACAAAGATAATAGGGAGTTTCCAAATGGATGCCAGATTTAGCGCTTCATGGAAGGTTCCCTGGTTGGTGGAGCCATCTCCAAAGAAGCAGGCACAGACCTGATCGGTTCCCCGATACAAGGCGGATAAGCCGGCGCCCACAGCAATATCTTGCCCGGCGCCCACAATCCCGTTTGCACCGAGAATCCCTTTTTCCCGGTCGGCAATATGCATGGAACCACCTTTGCCTTTGCAGTAGCCAGTTGCTTTCCCGCAAAGCTCGGCCATCATAAATTTCAGGTCGCCGCCTTTAGCAATAATATGACCGTGACCACGGTGGGTACTAGTAATATAGTCGTCATTCCGCAGGCAGGAGCACACGCCAGTTGCAACGGCTTCTTCCCCCAGATACAAGTGCAAAAATCCAGGGAATATACCTTCTGCAAACATATTCTGTGCTTTGGTTTCAAATTGGCGGATACGTACCATCCGCAAGTACATGTCTCTCATGGTTTCTTTCGAAACTTCCATTTTCCGACCTCCTTACTTTATGATTGGGGGATTTCCTCCGTTTCCGGTATGATGACTTCTACAGCGGCTAGCGCAACCTCTATACTGTCATCTTGATCCCCGAACTGGGGCAGAAACAAACCTGATAGATTCAAGCCTCCGCTAACGGCTCGTGCTTCTACGGTCCCAATGGGGAGGCAGGCACAAACCTCCTGCAGAGATACTTTTTCAGGGCGGGAAACAGCAACCGTTACGTTGATTTTTACTTCCTGTTCCAGATCCTTTAGGTGCAGCACTTCCCACAGACCGCACAGGCAACTGCGGGAAATAGCATCTTTCACCGCTTTCACAGCAGCCTTCGTTACATCTTGCCCATGAAAATCTGTTCCAAGACCAAACTCAATGATATAGCGTCTCATTCTCCCCTCCTTTTTTGTTTTACTGATTCCAGACTTTTTCTTTCCTTCTGTTCTTTCGTCTTTGTTGTATTCGCCCCCTTGCTAAGTTTTCAGTCTTCTATTATGTTTTTATTGTTTTCTGATATTTTAACAAAGAAAATCACCATTTACAAAGTGATTTGTGTCGAAAAAAGAAGGCCCTGTTTCTTAGATTCTTCGTCACATCATAAAACTAAGAAAGGCCTTCTGCGCATTGACTCATTGGTATAGGCAGTCAGAGTATTTTAGTATGAATAGAAACCCTCATCACGCCATTTTCTCTATTAACTTATCTCAATAGTAAGATAAAGTGCAGGCAATGTCAAATACTTTTAGAAATTTTTTATCCAGTACTCCCTTATTGTCTTTCACTTGTAACACTTAATACATTTTTCATCTCTATCCGATCTTGGCACCTTCATGGTCCTGTCCATACAAAAAGTCCTCCGCGCGTATAGCCAGAGGACTTTTTGTATAGCTTTTTATTCTTTTTTCGTAATAGAGTTGTAAAGGGTAGTGACCAGATCGTTCATGGACCGTTCCTGTCCTTTGGTCATGGTGGAATTGATGGTCACCCCATCTTGGAGAACCGTCATGGCTTTCATATTGTTTTCAATGAATTCCTGCATCTTGCCGCCCACCGTGCAAGCCCAGGACCCATTTTCAATCAGTCCCACGATCCGTTTCTGGAGATTCAGGTCTTTCATATCCTCCAGGAAGTTCATCATCTTGGGATAGATGTTCAGGTTGTAGGTCACAGAGGCCAGAACCAGATGGCTATACTTGAATACATCGGAAATCAGGTAGGACACGTCTGTCTTGGACACATCGTACATGGCAATATTGGTCATACCTTTTTCTGCCAGTTTCGCAGCCAGTACAGAAGCCGTACTCTCCGTATTGCCATACATGGAGGCATACACTAGGAGCAGCCCTCTTTCTTCCGGTTCATAGGTCGCCCAATGCACATACTTATCCAGCAAATAGCTGATGTTGCTGCGCCACACGGGCCCGTGCAAGGGGCAGATCAGCTTGATGGGGAGGGTTGCTGCTTTATTCAGCAGATCTGCCACGTGCGGGCCGTATTTACCCACGATATTGGTATAATACCGGCGGGCATCATCCAGCCAGTCCCGGTCGAAGTTGACTTCGTCATTGAAAATCCGTCCGCCGAGAGCGCCAAAGGAACCGAAAGCATCGGCAGAAAACAACGTTCCGGTAGTCAGATCAAAGGAAATCATCACTTCCGGCCAATGTACCATGGGAGCGGCTACGAAAGTAATCACGTGTTTCCCGAATTTCTTTTTGTCTCCAGGAACCACTACTTCTCGTTTGGCAACATGGAAACCGAATTGTTCCATCAAGGTAAATGCTTTTTCATTACTGATGACCGTGGTTTCCGGATGGCGCAGCAGAATTTCTTCAATAGAAGCAGCGTGGTCCGGTTCCACATGGTTGATCACCATGTAATCCAAGGGTCGCCCACCCAATACAGCATGCACGTTTTCCAGGAACTGCCGGCAGACAGACCAGTCCGCAGTATCAAATAGAACTGTTTTTTCATCCAGCAGGACATATGAGTTATAAGAAACGCCCCGGGGAATCGGGTGAATATTTTCAAACAAAGCCAGACGGCGGTCATCCGCTCCGACCCAGTACAGATCATCCGTCAGTTTTCTTACGCATTCCATTTTTTATCCTCCTAAGCCCACACTCCATGGGCACTGATTGTTCTTACCGAAGCACTTATTTTACTTCTACAAATTCTGTCTTTTCGGAATTGCACAGTGGGCATACCCAGTCTTCTGGCAAATCCTGGAACTTGGTTCCGGGTTTGATATCCGCATCGGGATCCCCCAGATCCGGATCATATTTATACCCACAGCCATTGCAGACAAAGTGTCCTTCCGGCATTTCTTTTTCAATCAGAGGTCTCTTCATTTTGACCATAGGAGGTGCCGGTTTCTTGGCTTGCCCATTATCCAGGGCTTTTGCCAAAAGCGGCAGAATGACTTTCACATCTCCCACGATACCATAGTCGCAGTTTTTAAAGATCGGGGCACCGGCATTGGTATTGATAGCCACAATCGTCGTAGCATTCCGGATACCTTTCAGATGCTGCACCGCACCGGAAATTCCGCAGGCAATGTACAAGTTGCCGTTAAATTTTTGTCCGGACATCCCCACATAGCGATCAATGGGCACATATTGCAGCGTTTCCGCCACAGGACGGGAAGAACCTACCGCCGCACCAGCTTGTTTAGCCAGTTCTTCAATCAGCTTCATGTTCTTTTGTTCGCCAATGCCTTTACCAGCGCTGACAACCCGTTCTGCATCCACAATCGGGGTGTCCAGAGGAATGCCCACTGTAAAGTCATAGCCGTCCCCTTTAAGGGCATCCACCAGGGCTTTGACCTGTTCTTCCGGAGAGCCGTCTTTAAAAATCATCTTTTTGCGGCTGCCGGTAATAGCGGCCGGTTTAGAGACACTGCCCCCATGTTTGCTGACGGACATTTTATCCGTAATATAGGAAGCCACCACAACACGCTGAATTTCGTTGGTGCCTTCGTAAATCTGCGTAATCTTGGCATCCCGATAGAACCGTTCCACTTCCATACCCTTCAAGTAGCCGGTACCGCCAAAAATCTGCAAGGCTTCATCCGCCACAGCCACCGCCGTATCAGACGCAAACATTTTCGCCATGGCAGCTTCCATGCCATAGTTCGCATGAGCTCCTTTCAGTTCCGCCGCACTGTACACCAGATAACGGGCAGCCCGAATGCGGGTGGCCATATCCGCTAATTTAAAGGATACGCCTTCCTGTTGGCAAATCGGTGCACCAAACTGAATTCTTTCTTTGGAGTACGCCAGTGCCGCTTCGTAAGCACCCTGGGCAATCCCCAGTGCTTGGGCCGCAATCCCGATACGGCCGCCATCCAAGGTTGCCATAGCAATATTAAAGCCTTTACCCTGTTTGCCCAGTAAGTTTTCTTTCGGCAGTTTCACATTATTAAAGATCAATTCTGCCGTGGCAGAAGAGCGAATGCCCAGTTTATCATAGTGTTCCCCGAAGGTAAAGCCAGGCATGCCTTTTTCCACAATAAAAGCACTGATGCCTTTGGTGCCTTTGCCCGGCTCCGTTACGGCAAAGACCACATAGGTATCCGCTTTACCAGCATTGGTAATAAAAATTTTATTCCCGTTCAAGATCCAGTTTTGCCCATCAAAAACAGCCGTCGTTTCTGTTTCTCCGGCATCGGACCCAGCATTGGGTTCCGTCAGGCCGAACGCGCCCAGCTTTTTCCCGGAAGCCAATGGCGTCAGGTATTTTTTCTTTTGTTCTTCCGTCCCAAATGCAAAAATAGGATAGGATCCCAGGGACACATGGGCGGACAAAATAACCCCCACACCTGCATCAACCCGGGACAATTCTTCCACAGCCATAGCATATTCCACATACCCCAGCCCGGCGCCGCCGTATTCTTTCGGGTAAGGAATCCCCAGCCAGCCCTGCTGACCCATTTCCTTTACAATGTCATCGGGAAACGCATTGTCTTGATCCAACTTAAATGCAATAGGTTTTACCTTGGTCTCGGCAAACCCACGCAAAGTGGCACGAAATTCTTCTTGTTCCTTTGTCGTCTGAAATAGCATTCTCATAACCTCCCCTTGGTTACTACGTAGCAGCAAACGATAGTTGCCTTTAAGTAATAATTATTATCCGATATCTTTATTATATCGAATTTCTACTTTTTGTCAAGGAAAATATCTGAAATATCGGCCTTATTTTTCTATTTCTGACAAGGCCCCATCCTGCCTGCTTGAAGCGGTGTTACGTCTATAATAGTGAGCCATCACATTCCGAAATTTTTCGACAACAGGCAGTAGCATGCCTTGTTGTCGGTAGATGCAGCAGTAAAAGATCACCGGAGCACGGCGGGGCGTCACCAGGCATTCCGGTAAGGGAAACGTTGCCAGATGCATCTGCTTTTCCTGTTCCAAGACATTCTCTTTTAGGCCAAAGCTCAAATAGTCTGTCCACAGTAACAAGTCCCGCAAAGCCCCTCGAGAATTGACTCTGATCAGCTGCTGGAAATGCCATTGTCGTTCCACGGTGCTCATAAAATCCCCGTAATAATTCTCCAATGGATTCCGCTGGGATTCGGCGGCGCCATCATAGATCACCAGATTGTACCGAGACAGATCTTGTGGCGTGATTTTTTTCTCTTTTTGAAACAAGGGGTGCCCCACTTTTCCCAAAAGGCAAATTTCCGTTTCAAAAAGAATATCGCAGGTAATACGACCGCTTTGGAAAATTTCCTGGGCAATTTTCCAATTATGTTGATTCAATACCAAAAATCCGATATCGGCCTCTCCCACGAAGATATCATTAATAACACCGTAATTGCTTTTCTCTTTAAACGAACACGCCAGACTCCAATGGGGGTTTTGTTGCAGCATCCGGATCAACCCATCAAGACAATACGAACTGGTTGTTGTGCAAATCCGCAAGTGTATGGTTTCCGGTTCCGATACCTGCTGTTGGAACTGGTCAATTTGCCAAATCAACTTTCTGGCCTTTTCACAAAATATCTTGCCGTTTTCCGTTAGCTGCATTCCATTTTTACCCCGAATGAACAACGGGGTGTGTAATTCGTTTTCCACGCTTTTAACCACCCGGCTAAGCCCCGGTTGGGAGACAAATAATTTTTTAGATGCCTGGGATAAAGAACCGCTGTAAGCGATCGCCAAGATAGCGCGTAGCTGTTGGATGTTCATCAGTTTCCCCTTTCTTACTTACAGAGCCCCTGTTTTTATCTATATCATTTATGATAAGTATATATGCAAAACTATTATTTTTCATCCTGTCTAATCTTTCATATAATTATTATAAATCATTTATTTTACTGTTTCTAGCAGCGGCGTTAAAATGATAATTATCATTATTGGTATGGATACTGTATAAGCGAGGAGGCTTTCGTATGGATGTGAAAACGCTAGTAGAGCAGGAAATTACAAGCAAAAGTGGTGCGTTGTGTACCTTCAGTGATGCGATCTTTGATAATCCGGAACTGGGATTTCAGGAAAAAGGAGCCCTGCAGCACTACACAAAATTTCTGCAGGACGAAGGATTCCAGGTAGAAACAAACCTGGACGGCATGCCCACCGCCTTTAAGGCAACCTATGGTTCTGGGAGACCTGTTATTGCGTATCTAGCAGAATATGATGCCTTGCCGGAACTTTCCCAAAAAGCCGGCTGCACTAGCCGCTGTGCCACAGACGACAATAATCCCAACGGCCATGGCTGCGGGCACAACCTGTTAGGAACCGGTTGCCTAGCGGCAGCACTTGGCGTCAAAGCGTATCTGTCGCAACATCCCGGAAAAGGAACGGTAGTGCTTTTCGGATGCCCCAGTGAAGAAAAGGGGAATTCTAAAACATTTTTAGCCCGAGATGGCTATTTCAAAGATGTGGATATTGCCTACTCCTGGCATCCCTTTGACAAAAGTGAAGTAGCCGGCTATTCCATGCTAGCCAACGTCAGTGTGTTTTTCCGTTTTAAAGGAGTTTCCGCCCATGCAGCGGCAGCGCCGTTTATGGGGCGCAGTGCCTTGGATGCGGCAGAACTCATGAACGTAGGCGCTAACTTCCTTCGGGAGCACATCATTCCAGAAGCGAGGATCCATTATGCGTTTCGGGATGTGGGTGGCATTGCCCCCAATGTGGTACAACCCACCAGCTGCGTGCATTATATGATTCGTGCTCCGCGCAATAGCCAAGTCCAAGAAATCTATGCCCGCGTTATTGATATCGCCAAAGGTGCGGCGCTGATGACCGGTACCACCATGGAATACGAACTCTACGCCGGCCTATCCGATCTGTTGCCCAACCATGTGGTCAGTGAGAATTTGCAAAAAGCCTTAGAAGCTGTCGGGATGCCTACCTTTACAAAAGAAGACAAACAATGGGCCCGTGACTTCTTTGTATCCAGTTGTACGCCTCAGGAACTGCAAGAAAAAGAAGCCCTGTTAACCCGCAAATTTGGCAAGGATAAGCTTCAATTCCCCGTGGATGATGTAATTAAACCCATTGACTGGTCCGCACCTCCCATGAGTGGTTCCAGTGATGTGGGTGATGCTAGTCAGGTCGTCCCGGTAGCCTTTTTGTCCATGGCCACCAGTGTGTTTGGCACAGCCGCTCATACTTGGCAAATGACGGCCCAGGGAAAGAGCCCTGTGGCGCATAAAATGATGCTACAGGCCGGAAAAGCATTGGCGGTGTCCGGTGTGGATATGCTCCAGCATCCGGAACTGATTGATGCCGCCAAAAAGGAATTGCAAGAAGAAACAGGCGGAAAGTATCTTTGCCCCATTCCAGCTAACATCAAACCCCGTCTGAACGACTAAGGAGTATAGTATGATAACCCATATGCAGCTTGCCAACAGTACGACCATGGCCGTACTGTGCAGCATCACCATATTGGTGGTCTTGATCCAACCCTTTTTATTCGTCAAACTGGCCCTTAAACGGGCACAGGAACTGGGCATCCCTAAAAAAGAGATCATCGCCACCGCACAAAGCAGTGCTATTTTTTCCATCATCCCCTCCCTACCCATCGTGGTCAGCTATCTTATGCTGGTACCCCTCTTGGGACGGTATTTTCCCTGGCTTCGCCTTAGTGTCGTAGGCTCTGCAGTCTATGAAACCATGATTGCAGATATGGCTGCTCGTGCTTTCGGATTGGAATCCATTTCCATCAGTTCTATTCCGCTGGATACCTTTATCGGGATTTTATTTATTGTGTCCATTGGCATCCTGGGCGGGAATATTTTCAATTTACTTTTTCTGAAATCCTTCGACAAGGGATTGGAAAAGCTAAAGAAGATGAATATGGCGCTGGTTCCTATCGTCACTGGCGGTATGTTCCTGGGGCTGTATGGCACCATGGCAGCACCTTATCTCATCAATGTGGAAAATATTCCTTGCATGGTCGCCATTTTTGGAGCAGGGATCGCGGCTCTATTGCTTTCCCATTTATCCAAGGACCGCCCCCGGCTGCGGGATTTCTCTTTTCCCATCAGTATGCTGACAGGAATGCTCTTATGCTGCTTGTACAGCGCCTGGATCGGGTAAGGAAGGAGGCCTTATGATGACACCACAAACAGATGATTCCCGTTATTTTCAACGCGTCCATCGTCTGGGACGCATCACCGTATTTCTGGCCCTGACCTGTTTCATCGGTCTTGCCTTTGCGCTAAGCACCATTGAGAAAATTCCTTTTGATGTAGGGACTGCCTTACAAAACGGGGTTCCCATCCTGCTGACGTTTTCCATCAGCGGTATCATTGAAAATCTTTCCTTTGCTCCTATTATCGGCTGTGCGGCTCTGTATATGGCCTGTGTCACCGGCAATGTCAGCAATATGAAAGCCCCTGCGGCCATGAATGCCATGGAAGTTGCCGGAGCGCAGCCAGGCACCCCCAAAGGGGACGTGATTTCCATGATTGCAATCGCTTCTTCCACGTTTGTCACAGTGGCCGTGGTCTTTTTGGGCATGTTGTTTCTAGCCCCTTTATTTGCCCCTTTATATGAAAATCCTTTACTACAGCCGGCCTTTAAGAACATGGTGCCAGCACTTTTTGGGGCCTTGTTATTCCCGCAAGTCTTTAAATCACCCAAGCAGGCAGCCATTGCGCTGCTCCTGCCCATTGTGTTGCGGCTCCTAGTGGGCCCTGCCTTCTGGAGCAAAAATTCCAGCTATTTAATGGTGCTTGTGATTTTTGTTACCGCCTGGGCTTCCGTACAGCTGTACAAGCGGGGCTGGATCAAATAGTTTTTTGGATAGGGGGATGTTGTATGATGAAAAAGATGTTAGGGTTGGCGACACTACTTTCGCTGGGAATAAGCGTAACAGCCGCTGCCAGTAACCCATTTTCCGATGTACCGTCCGGGCACTGGGCCTATGGCGCCGTAGCCAAATTGGCCGCCGAAGGAGTCGTGGATGGCTATCCGGATGGGACGTTTAAAGGAAACCAAACCATGACCCGCTATGAAATGGCACAGATTGTGGCCAAAGCACTGGCCAAAGGAGCCATTAGTAGCGACGACAGGCTGGTCACGGAATTTGCCGACGAACTGGACAATTTGGGCGTGCGGGTAGCCAAGTTGGAGAAAAACGCTGATGCTGTAAAAATCACCGGTAATATCCGGATCAGCTATTATGATTCCAACGGCAGCGCTTTTAAGGGCGTAGCCGATAAATCCGCATCCCAGGTGCGGACCCGTCTGTTTTTCACCGGGGAAGTCAACGACAACTGGCACTATACGTCCATGCTGGAAAATGACCAATATTTCCAGGGACGCAATGAATCCGGAGAAGGCACCACGGATTTCCAGCGGATGTATCTTACCGGAAAAATCGGGGTGGTGGATGTACAGGCTGGACGATTTGAAGGCTATTACGGCGACGGCAATATTTATGACTGGCGGGTGGACGCCGTGCAAGCCAAAATCCCTGTAAATAACCACCTGTCCCTTACCGGTGTCTATGGTAAAATGGCAAACCGGAGCGAATTTGGCGAACCGACCAAGGGCCGGGGCCATTCCCTAGGTGACAAATACTGGACAGGTATCTTAGATGGCAACTGGGGCAACTGGACGGTAAGTGCCGGTTATCTAAAAGCGACAGATCTACAATGGATGGGGCTTACCGGCGATGACAGGATCTGGTCTCTAGGCGCCAATTATACGGCGGGAAAATGGAAACTGGGCGGTATTTACATGGATGGTGATGGAGATTCCATCAGCGCCGCCTCCAAAGCAAAATTCAAACACACTGATAATAATGGGTACGTATTGAATGTATCCTATGCCGGTGCCACCGCCAATAAGCCAGGTTCCTGGGGGGTATTTGCAAAATATTTCAACCAGGGAGCTCCTACCGCCTTAGCACACACAGCGGGCGCTTATCTGACTTCTTTCCCAGGCTCAGGGCAGGGATTCCGGGGCTATGAACTGGGCGGCAATCTGACGCTGGCCAAAAACATGGTAGCGGAATTGCAATACTACGACCTGAAAGGCAAAGAAGATAACACCAAAGCACGCTGGCTGTGGTCCCAGCTGGTGGTAACGTTCTAAAGAAAAAACGAGGTTCTTTGTCAAATGTTGGGGAGGACCCCAAATTCATCCTTTTCTGGTGGAC
>DXYB01000014.1 GCA_019416065.1 Acidaminococcus sp.
TGTCCACCAGAAAAGGATGAATTTGGGGTCCTCCCCAACATTTGACAAAGAACCAGAAGATTTTTCCAAGACAAGGCAAAGAAAAAAGGGCCAGGAAAAAGCCCCGGCCCTGTAGCGGCTTCTGCTTAGAATTCCGCTTTCTTTACTTGCCGTACCACGTCCATAATGGATCCGTCCCGGGCTTCAATAATGCCTACAATCCGGTCAGAGAACTGTACCGGATCCGGTTGTCCTACGATCTTGTAGGCCATATCCCGCAGTTCTTCAATGGTGCAAAGGGGCAGATCCGTGCCTTTCACGGCTTCCAGCAAGTCTTTGCGGCGGGGATTGATGGCAATCCCGTATTCGGTCACTACCACGTCCACGGTTTCGCCTGGTGTGGTGATCGTAGTGCATTCGGTGCAGATGGCGGGAATCCGGCCTTGGAGCAGGGGTGCAATGACGATGGTGCATTTGGCACCGGCGGCGGTATCCGGATGTCCTCCCTGGGCTCCTGTAATCACACCGTCGGATCCGACCACAACGTTCACATTGAAATGGGTGTCCACTTCCAGGGCGCCTAAAATCACATAGTCCAGTTTATTTACATAGGCACCTTTGTTAAAGGGATCCGCATACTGGGACGTGGTGATTTCATAATGGTTGGGATTGGTCTTAATATCTTCAATGGCCGCCATATCAAAATCCTGGGTGTCGGCAATCTTGTCAATCAGGCCTTCTTGCTGCAGTTCGCAGATTGCCTGGGCAATCCCACCCATAGCCAGCCCCATATGGATATTGTCTTTTCTCAGGTGTTCTGCCAAGAATTTGGTGGACGCAATGGAAGCACCGCCTACCCCGGTCTGGTAAATGAAACCGTCCTTGTACCAGGGAGTATGAACCATAAAGTCCGCCGTGTATTTGGCCATAAGCAATTTTCTCTGGTCCGTGGTGGGTTTAGCGGCCCCGGTGGCGATTTTGGTGGGATCGCCGATGGCATCCACTTTGACCACATAATCTACGTTGGTCATGTCAATGGACGCAGGTACATTGGGGAAAGATACAAGCGTGTCAGTGACAACCACCACTTTGTCCGCATATTGGGCGTCAACCGCAGCATATCCCAATACGCCGCAATCGCTGCCGGACTGGCTGCCAATGGCCCGGCAGTTGCCCATGTCATCACTGGTGGGAGCCCCGATGAAGGAAATGTCAATATGGGTTTCGCCGGTTTCAATGGCACGGACACGGCCGCCGTGGCTTCTCATAATAGCCAGGCCTTTTAATTTGCCGTTAGAAATGGCTTCGCCGATTTTGCCACGCACACCGGAAGCTTGGATATTAGTGATGGTTCCATCTTCGATCATGGGGACAATGGGATTCTGGGCCTTTCCCAGAGAGGTCGCACAGATGGTCAGGTCTTTAATGCCCATCTTGTGGATGGCTTCCATGACCATATTCACCACGTAATCTCCTTCCCGGAAATGATGGTGAAAACCTAGCGTCATGCCATCTTTGATGCCGCATTTTTCCAAAGCTTCTTCAATAGAACCCAGGACTTTGCTGTAATGCGGGTCCACTACAGGGGCTACGGTATGGGTAGCCGCTTTATAGGCAGATAGGTGATGTACATAACTGCCTTTGAACACGTCTTTTCCTGTTTGTTTTAGGATTTCTTCGGGAATTTCTCTACCGACTGCGTTTTTCATCTTATAAATCCCCCTTATAGATACCAGCGGCCTTGGCCATGGCAATGGTCCGTTTTGCGCCGTCATAGAAAGCAATATCCAGCATCTTGCCGTTTAATTGGAATACGCCGATGCCCATGGCTTTTTTGGTATCGATTTCCCGTACTACGGCTTCTGCCCAGCGAATTTGCTTTTCAGACGGGGTGAAAATTTCATGGCAGATGGGAATCTGCCGGGGATTGACAATGGATTTGCCGTCAAAGCCCATTTGCTTAATGGTTTCTACATCTTTGCGGAAGCCTTCCATATCATCCAGGTCGGTGTATACGGTGTCAAAGCACATCCGTCCGGTAGCACGGGCCGCAATCACGATCTGTTGCCGGGCACCCATGAGCTCCACACCAGATTTGGAGATATTGGTTTGCAGATCCCGGGTGTAATCCCCACCAGAAAGGGCAACGCCAAATAGGCGATCAGAAGCCTGACAGATTTCCACCACGTTTAATAGTCCTTTGGTAGATTCGATCGCGGCCATAATCAAGGTGCTGCCAATGGGGCGATGGAATTCTTTTTCTGCGGCTAAAATGGCCGTTTCCAGCGTATGGACATCTTTGGCCGATTCGGTTTTAGCCAGACGAATGGTGTCACAGCCACCTGCGACACAGACCCGCACGTCTTCTTTCCAATGGGGGGTTTCCAAACCATTAATCCGCACGACCCTCTCACAGCCGTGATAGTCAATTTCTTTTAGCGCATGGAACAAGGAGTAACGAGCAGCATCTTTCTGGTTTTCCGCTACGGCATCTTCCAGATCCAGCATGATGGAATCCGGTTTATACACATACGGATCCTTGATCAGGCTGGGCTTTTGTGCGTTTAAGAACATCATAGATCTTCTCAGGCGTTTGAAGTTGGGGTTGGTATTGATGATCTCGCTCATATTATAAGACCTCCCAGGGATTTGGCGTATCCGGATCCTCATTGATAGAACGGAATACGGCTCCTTCCACACGTGCTTTTAATGTACAGTCCAGGGCACCTTTGTCCACAACGGATACTTTGGCGTTTTTTACGTCCAGCTTTTTCAGGGTTTCCAGGATGACGGCCTTAATTTGACGCCCGTACTGATGCATCACGCTGCTGTCAATGGTAAGCTCAATGCCACTGGTCGCTGGTTCTACGGTAATCTGGGCATCGGAGGACTCCAGTGTGCCCGCCATGGCTGCCTTCTTCAATTCCATGTACAATCACTCCTTTACGAAAATACGCACAATAGGGTTAGCTTGTTTATATCATTACATAGTAATAGTATCACGGGAAAAAATGGAAATCGAATATAAATAATGATATAATCTTCATAAGATATTTCTTATTTAAACGCGGAAAAGCGCTGTGGGAGCGGGACTCCGCATTTTCATCAATTGTTTCAAATAACACGAAAATAAGATTTCTTTAGTCGTAGGGCGGACGCAGGTCCCTGGAGGGGTTATGAATTTAAAGCATGCGCAATACATTATGGAAATTATTAAAGAGGGAAGCATTACCAATGCCAGTAAAACCATGCACGTATCTCAGCCGGCATTGTCCCAAACCATTAAGGCGGTGGAAAAGTACCTGGGGGCACCGATTTTCTTGCGCAATACCAATCCCATTGTGCTGACAGAAGCGGGGAAAAAATATATTGCCGCGGTAAAACAGATCATTACCATCAGCAGCAACTTGCTGCACGAGGTGGCCGATATCCAGTACGAAGGCTATGGCAGCCTAAAACTGGGCATACCGGTGCAGCGGGCGATGCAGATGCTGCCAAAAGTGGTGCCGGTGTTTCACAAGCACTACCCCCATATCAAACTGGAAATTTCGGAAGCAGGCAGCAATATTACCGAAAATGAAGTGCTAAACGGCGGCGTGGATCTGGCCGTCCTTACCACGGTACCTACCAATGATGAGCTGGCCTATGAACTGGTGGAAACAGAAGACGTGATGCTGGTGGCCAATAAAAAAACCCAGCTGGCGCAGCGCATCCCGGATGCCACACCGATTTACATTACGGAAGCTAAAAACGAGGAGTTTATTTCCATCCTGGAAGGGCATAATGTGCGGCGGGTGCAGGATACGCTCTTTAGCGTCTATGAAGTGAAGCCCAGCATTGTCCTGGAAACTAGCTCCATTGAAGTGGGTAAACGCATGGTGTCCAGCATGAAAGCTGTCTTTATTTGTCCGGATGTGTACCTGGACCCCTATTTTTTGTCACAACACCAGTGCGTCGTGTATCCTTTATTGGGGATTGCCAATAAACGCTACTGCTATGTATGTTGCCGGAAAGATGCCTATCTAAGCCCCTATGCCAGAGCACTGATTGAACTCATCCGTACCATGGGCAAAAGCAGGAAGGAATGAAGCGTGTGATGAAAAAAGAACCTTGTATCCACCAGCCAGGAGAGACTGTGGAAGTGACCGATATGCTGCAGGCCCGGGACGGGCGGGCGGCTGCCCAGAAAAAACTTTTGCTAGCGTATGGGCAGCCCCTTTTGTGTTTTACCATGAATATCCCCGGCCCTATCAAAACGTCTCTTTTGATTCGCCTAGGATTTTTGGAAGGCATACGCAGACTGGAAAATGCCCTGACAAAAGCAGAAATTCCTATTTTGTATACAAAACGGATTGCGTATAAAACAGGGTACGAACAATATTATGTGCTAAAAGGCGATGCCCGGGAAATTAAAAAGATTGCGGCGAGGATTGAAAATCAGGACCGGGTAGGACGGCTCTTTGATATGGATGTACTGGACGTGGACGGGAGAAAACTGTCCCGTACAGAACTAGGGATGCCGGGCCGCCTCTGCCTTGTGTGTGACGAAGCGGCGCAGGTATGTGCCAGGAGCCGGAAACACGCAGTGCCTGTGCTGGTGCGAAAGATTCACCGGACGCTATGGGAGATGCTGCAAGGCTGGACGGAAAAAGCGCTCTTGGACGGTCTTTTGGGGGAAGTCTATGCTACGCCCAAACCGGGTTTGGTGGACCGTGACAATTCCGGTGCCCACAAGGATATGAATGTAGAGACGTTCGAAAAAAGTACGCAGGCCATTTTGCCCTATTTGCTGCAAATGGGAGAAAAAGGTTGGGAATGGGACGGTACGGGAACGGAATTATTTACGGCCCTGCGTCCTTTGGGCGCGGCGGCGGAAAAAGCGATGTTTTTTGCTACGAACAATGTGAATACCCATAAAGGCATTATTTTTTCGTTGGGCCTTGTAACCAGCTTTGGCTTGTGGCAATTGGCCCAAACGGGAAGGTTTGACAGCGAAGCGATTTTGCGTGTGATCGGGCAAAGCGTAACCCCGGTGCTGGAAAAAGACTTTGCAAAAATAGATCCCTTTCATCCCCACACCCATGGGGAAATGCTATTTATCAAGCATGGTATCCGGGGCATCCGGGGCGAAGCCATGGACGGATTCCCGGCGGTGCAGACCATTGCCCTGCCGATGCTACGGCAATTGCGGCAAGAGGGATGGGAAAAGGAACGTGCCTATATCCAGACGCTGCTGGTTTTAGTGGCCCAGGTAGAAGATAGCAATATCATCAGTCGGAGTGATGTAGAAACACTCCATTGGGCCCAAAAGAAAACCCAGCAAGTCCTTGCGCTAGGGGGGGCCGCTACGGCAGAAGGCCTGCAGGCGGTGTGGGAGCTTAATGAAAAGTTCATAGAAAAAAATATTAGTCCAGGAGGTTGTGCAGACCTCTTGATTTTGTCCATATACCTGCTTACAATGGAAGATAGGCTGAAAGAAAAGAAGGGATAAGCATGCACTCAACACTGCGACGGACCTGGGCAGAAGTGGATTTGGATGCCCTTGCCAGCAATTATCATAGGATACGGAACCATATCGGGCCTAAGGTGAAATTTTTGGGGGTTGTAAAAGCTGATGCCTATGGCCATGGTGCTGTGCAAGTCAGTGCTAAGCTCCAAGAACTGGGGGCTGACTATCTGGCAGTCAGCTCCATTGATGAAGCCATGGAATTACGGGTAGGTGGTATTACCATGCCCATTTTAATCTTAGGGCACACCCCCCGGGAACAGGTGGACCGACTGATTTGTTTTAATATTACGCAGGCCGTAACCTGTGAGGCCAAAGCTCTGGAGTATAGCGAGGAAGCGGTTAAGTATGGGGGACAGTTAAAGGTCCACATCAAAGTGGATACCGGGATGAGCCGGCTGGGGTATATTTGTGAAGGGCCATATTTTGAACATGGAGTAGAAGGCATTATTCACGCCATGAGTCTTCCCGGCCTTACCACAGAAGGTATGTTCACCCACTTTGCTGTGGCGGACGAACCAGGGGAAGACGCCTTGGCGTATACCCAGCAGCAATTTCAATTGTTTAAAAAAGTTTGCGATGCCGTGGAAGCACGCACGGGCAAAAAAATTAAACTGCGCCACTGCGCCAATACCGGCGCCACTGCGCTCCATCCTGAAATGTTTATGGATATGGTACGGCCGGGGCTATTGCTCTATGGGTACGGGCCCCATGCCAAAATGCTGGGCCTCAAACCGGTGATGAGCTTAAAAACCACGGTGAGCACCATCAAAATTTATCCTAAGGGCACCAAGGTCAGCTACGGGGGCATTTATACCTGTGACAAAACGACCCGGATGGGCGTAGTGCCCATCGGATATGCGGACGGTCTTGTGCGCAATCTGTCCAACCGCTGCTCCTTTATTACGAAAGATGGAGTCGCGCCCCAACGAGGACGCATCTGTATGGATATGTGCATGGTAGACCTGACGGAGTGTCCCCATGTGGACGTGGGAGATGAACTGGAGGTTTTTGGTACGCAGCAACCGATTGAGCGCTTGGCAGAACTGGCCGGGACCATCCCGTATGAACTGACCTGCGGCGTCAGTAAACGGGTTCCTCGGCTCTATGTAAAAAATGGAAACGTCTTTTATAAGGAACTGCTGCTTAGACTATAGAAAGTCATATCGGAAGTAACAGCAGTCTTTTTTCAAAGCATTTAGGAAAGAAAGGACCCTGCATGCAGACAAGAGTCATCAAAGCCTACGGCAATACAAAAATGAATTTAGTGGTAAACGGTACCGCCACCGTGGTGTTTTGGTTCGTCATCCTTGGGGTGATTGTACAGAAACTGACCGTGGACGTCAAAGCCAACTGGACGGATCTGGGGATTGCTGTATTGATCCTGTTATGGGTCAGCCGCTTGGTGGGGAAAGATTTTAAGAACCGGAAGGTCAGAATTGAAATTACCGGGCAAGAGTTTACCGTTCATAATTTTAAGGGGGAAGATCACCATTTTTCCCTGGAGCAGCTGAAAAAGGTGACGGTAGAGCGGGGGACGGTCTGGAAACGGTATAAGTTTATCCGCTGTCCCCAGGTGAGCCTGTGGGGAGAAAACGGCCCCTATCTGGAAGGGCTCAATATGGAGCAGGACGTGTATCATTGGTTCAAGGAGTATCTTAAGCGGCATCATATTGCCCTGGAAACTCCTTTTACTAAATAAATCGTAAGTGGAAAGCCTATATCCTGCTGGCTTTTTAAGGCAGTATCTAGCAAATGCGGCTGTTATAGAACTAATTTGTAGAAAAGTAAAATCTGTACTATAATAGGCTCTGTATAGATATTGGAAAAGTACATCAGAAGCGCCGGGAATAATCCCGTCTCCTTAGGCGGAATTTCCGCAGAAAGGCTGTTTGTGAAAACGTATTTACTCGCGTTAAGCATTTCCCTGGTCCTTAGCTGGGTGCTTACCCCCTTTGTCAAAAAACTGGCATTTCAGGTGGGCGCCGTGGACCGGCCCAATGCACGCAAAGTTCATCATAAAATTATGCCTAGGATGGGCGGCCTTGCCATTGTCATCGGGTTTATGACAGCGTCCCTGCTGTGTATGGACCTGACGCGGGATGTGGTAGGCATTCTTTTGGGAGGGCTAGTGATTGCCACGGTGGGCATCCTGGACGATATGCTGCAATTACCTGCCAAAGTGAAACTCTTAGGGCAAATTGTGGCGGCCCTAGTCCCTGTCTTTTTCGGGGTGCGGATTGAATGGCTGAATAATCCTTGGGGTGGTTATTTTTATCTGGATATGCTCACCATTCCCTTTACGGTATTTTGGATTGTCAGCCTGACCAACGTGGTGAACCTGATCGACGGATTGGATGGTCTGGCTGCTGGCGTGTCCGCCATCGCTTCTGTGACGGTGATTATGGTGGCGCTGCAGCAGGGACTTTATCCAGTGGCGGTTCTGACCGCAGCCCTAGCTGGCGGTATTATTGGGTTTATCCGGTATAATTTTAATCCGGCCACGATTTTTATGGGGGATACGGGTAGTCTGTTTCTTGGCTATATGCTGGCCTGTATTTCTATTTTTGGGGCTGTAAAAAGCGCCACGACCATTGCTCTATTGGTACCAGCCATTGCATTGGGTCTGCCCATTATGGATACGGCTTTTGCCATAGTCCGGCGCTACAAAAATGGCCGGCCCATTTTCAGCCCGGATAAGGGACATATCCACCACAGGCTACTTGCCATGGGATTTTCCCAGCGCCAAGCGGTGATTTTTATGTACCTAATCAGTGCAGGGTTGTGCCTGACGGCTGTCCTTTTGACGGAAGTGGAAGGCGTTTATGCCATACTACTCTTGGTATTTCTTTTGGCCGTGATCTTTATCGGGGCAAAAAAAATCGGTATTTTGCAAGACAGAACATGAATTGAGGCGAAGCGAAATGAAAAAATTAAAAGTCATGACCATTTTCGGTACTCGCCCGGAAGCCATTAAAATGTGCCCGGTGGTGCTGGAGCTTGCTAAGTACCCGGAATATATTGCACCTATCGTGGCGGTAACCGCCCAGCATCGGGAAATGCTGGATCAGGTGTTGCAGCTTTTTAACGTCAAGCCGGATTATGACCTAAATATCATGACGGCAGGACAAACCTTGTATGATGTAACTTGTCGTGCGTTGATGGGACTAAAGGACGTCCTGGAAGAAGCGCAGCCGGATCTGGTGCTGGTACACGGCGATACCACCACCACGTTTGTGGGAACGCTGGCTGCCTACTATAAGCAAATCCCGGTGGGACACGTGGAAGCAGGGCTGCGTACCGGTAACAAATATTCTCCTTTCCCGGAGGAAATGAACCGCAAACTAACGGCAGCCATGGCGGATTATCATTTTGCGCCTACCCGGAATGCAGCCAATAACCTGCTTAAAGAAAATATTCCGGAAGGGAATATCTACGTCACTGGCAATACGGTGATAGATGCCCTGCAGGCCACCGTCAAAAAAGAATTTGATTTTAAAAATCCTAAATTGGAAGCGGCCATCCAAAGCGATCACAAACTGATTTTGATGACTACCCATAGACGGGAAAATCTGGGGATGCCCATGCGGCATGTGTACCAGGCTCTAAAAGAAGTTTTAAAAGACAATCCTGAAGCAGAAGCCATTTTCCCTATGCATAAAAATCCTAAAGTCAGGGAAGTGGCGGAGCAAGTGTTAGGGAAAATGCCCCGTGTCCATCTTTTGGAGCCCATGGATTACGAGCCCTTTGTGAACTTAATGGATCGGGTAGACATTGTGCTTACGGATTCCGGCGGCATCCAGGAAGAAGCCCCCGCCTTGGGCAAACCTGTGCTGGTTTTGCGCAATACAACGGAGCGGCCAGAGGCTGTTACTGCAGGGACTGTTAAATTGATTGGTACCGGTAAGGAAGATGTGTATGCTGCTACCAGCCGCCTGCTGCGGGATCCTGCGTATTATAGGCAAATGGCAGAAGCGGTAAATCCCTATGGGGATGGGAAAGCAGCCCAGCGAATTGTCACCTATCTGCTGCATACCCACGGGTATCCAGTGGACATGATGAAGGAATTCCATGGCGGCACAGTCAAATAAGCCGCTAAAAACCAAAATTCTGCACATGGTGCGGCAGGAGGCTATGGGGACAGCGCTTTTGGTGCTGCTTGCTGTAGCTTTCGTCCCGCAGCAATTGCCGTCAGCCCTTTTAGGGATCCTGGCAGGCTGGGGGGATGTGATCCTTGTCCTTTGGGGCATTTGGACGGGAATGCAAAAAGAGGCCCCTCGTGCGGCAGCCCATATGCACCGGTTGATGCTTGTCCGCATCCTTTTTCTTCTGGGTCTTACGGTAGTCACCATCCGGAGCCACTGGAATCCGGTACTGCTGTTTGCAGGATTTTTGTTGTATCACGTGTTTTTCTTCATCCAGTTGGTGCAGCAGCCGCTGGATGTGAAAAAATAGCATGTTTACTATTTATTTTCAAAGGATGTGATGGGAATATGGGAATTGCGGAAGCAGCGGGATCGCAGGTCATTGAGTATGGGACTACTGAGATTCTGCCGGGCGTAGCGGTTAATATGCAGACCCTGCGGATGTCCTGGCTCACCATGCTGATTGTGGCTGTGATTGTCATCGCTGCCACACGGAGGGTTCAACGGATTCCCTTTGGAATCCAGAACCTGGTGGAAATGGTGGTGGAATGGCTGGAAAAACTGATGGATGCCAATATGGGCGTGGAAGGACGGCGTATGGTAGCCCCGTTCATAATCACCTTGTTCCTGTATATCTTTATTGGCAACGAGCTGGGGTTAATGCCTTCCATTGTGACCCATCTATCCTCTCCCACCAACGATATTAATGTGGCGCTGGGACTTTCGGTTACGGTGGCGATTGCGGCCTATATTATCGGCGTCATCCAGCAGGGAGCAAAATACTTTAAACATTTGGTATCTCCCTTTGCGCTGATGTTACCGCTAAATCTCATTGAAGAATTGTCCAAGCCGCTTACCATGGCACTGCGTCTTTTTGGCAACATCCTGGCGGGAGAAATTCTCCTTACGGTGTTGAATAAATTGGTGCCTTGGGTAGTACCTAACTTATGGGTGGGATTCAGCTTGATCATTGGGTTTCTGCAGGCATTTATTTTTACCATGCTGACAGTGATTACCCTGGCTCCGATTTTTAAACAGGTGCATCATAAGGAAAATGTGTAAAAAGTTAGAAAGGATGAATGAACATGGTTGACAGCAATACTTTGATTATCGTCGCTTCGATTTTAGGGGCTGCCTTAATTGGCGTGGGTGCTTCTTTAGGTGCTACCAAAGGGGACTCCCTGGTGGCATCCAAGGCCTTGGAATGCATGGCGCGGCAGCCGGAACAAGCAGGCAGCTTTCAGGTGAATATGCTGATCGGTATCGGCTTGGTTGAATCCATTCCTATTATCGCTTCTGTTATTGCCATTGTGCTGATCTTTGCCAACCCCTTTGTGAAATAATATGGGGCACGGCGTAACAGGAAAGGAAGTGGGATACCGTGGTAAGCCTTAATTATACGCTGCTGGCGCAGATCGTAAACTTTATCATCCTGCTGTGGGTCTTGGCAAAATTTGCCTACAAACCGTTGCTCAAAGCAATGGACGACCGGCGGGCCACCATTGTAAAGAATCTGGATGCAGCGGACCACGCCCGTAAAGATGCGGAAGATTTGAAAGCGCAGTATGCGCAGAAAATTAAAGATGCGAAAAAAGAAGCCAATGATATCGTGGCCAGGGCCAACACCATGGCCCAACAGCTAAAAGACGATGCCCAGGCCCAGGCCCAAAAGGACCGGGAGGAACTGCTGGCGACTGGTCGGCAAACTGTGGAAATGGAGCGTAAAAAAGCGCTTTTGGAAGTACGGGAACAAATTATTTCCCTGTCCACGGAAATTGCTAGTCGGGTATTGGAACAAAAGCTTAATACGGCCGAGGACCAGGCAATGGTGGAACAGATTACGAATCAAACGCTGGCGGATAAGAAAATCAATTGATGTATTTGAGCTCCGGAAAGGAACTGTGGAGGCAGACAACGGATGAATGGTGAACAAAATAAAGCCCTGTGGAAGCAGATCCTGGACCGTCTGACACTGACAAAGGATGATCTGGCGCTTTTTGAAGGTCAGGCTATTCTTTCCCTTACGGTAACAACGGCACGCCCTCTGAAAGACGAAGACGTACCGCTTTTGGAACAACTTCTGAAGGATAAAATGACGGTCCCTGTGCGGATCGACAAACAACTGGTAGACCCGCAGATTGTAGGCGGGGTGCTGATTCGTTGGGGCGATCATATTTTTGATGCGACTATGAAACGACAGCTGGAAAAAATGGATACTATTATGCGGCAGCTGCGTGTCAGTGATGACGACTTGGAGCATACAGAAAATGTAGCCGAAGCACTGACGGAAAGTGTCCAGCATTTCCAAAATGGCGTGGATTTGGAAGAAATCGGCGTCGTGGAAAAAGTAGGTGACGGGATTTGCACCAGCAGCGGGCTGGCCGGTGTTATGGCCGGGGAACTGGTAGCATTGCCAGGCGGCGTGTATGGCATGGTGCAAAACCTGCAGGAAAAGGAAACCGGGATTGTATTGCTGGGTGGCGCTTCTTCCATCAAAGAAGGAGATATTGTCCGGCGTACCGGTGAAATCATGGAGATCCCCGTCGGGGAGGCTATGCTGGGGCGGATTATTAATCCCCTGGGACAGCCCTTGGACGGCAAAGGAGAAATTAAAACAACGGAGTATCATGCCATTGAGTCTGCGGCTCCTGGCATTGCGTCCCGCCAGCCGGTGGATGTGCCACTGGAAACGGGCCTGACGGCTGTGGATTCTTTGGTTCCGATTGGCCGTGGTCAGCGGGAACTCATTATTGGCGACCGGGGAACAGGAAAAACGGCCATTGCCGTGGATTCTATCCTGAACCAAAAAGGCAAGGACGTCATCTGTATTTACGTGGCTATCGGGCAGAAAGCGTCTTCTGTGGCTCGTCTTGCCCGAACGTTCCAGGAATTTGGGGCGGACAAATATACGCTCATTGTGGCGGCAACGGCTGCGGATACGGCGCCGATGCAGTATCTGGCGCCCTATGCCGGGGCTGCCGTAGGCGAATATTTTATGGACCAGCAGAAAGATGTGCTGATTGTGTACGATGACTTGAGCAAGCATGCGGTGGCCTATCGTGCCATGAGCTTGCTATTGCGTCGTCCGCCTGGACGGGAAGCGTATCCTGGCGACGTATTTTATTTGCATTCCCGTCTTTTGGAAAGGGCCTGCCGGCGCAATGCTCGCCATGGAGGCGGCAGCATGACGGCACTGCCGATTATTGAAACCCAAGCCGGGGATGTGTCCGGGTATATTCCCACCAACGTTATTTCCATTACCGATGGGCAGATTTATTTGGAAACGGATTTGTTTAATTCCGGCGTACGCCCGGCCATTAACTCAGGTCTGTCCGTGTCCCGTGTAGGGGGCGCTGCCCAAACCAAGGCCATGAAAAGCGTAGCGGGAACCTTGCGGCTTTCCTTGGCGCAATACCGGGAATTGGCTGCTTTTGCCCAGTTTGGGTCCGACTTGGATAAAACCACTCAAGAAGAGCTGAACCGGGGTGCCCGGGTGACGGAAATGTTAAAGCAGCCCCAGTACCATCCGCTTTCCGTGGCTCAGCAGGTCATCAGCCTGTATGCGGTAACCCAAGGGTATCTGGATGAATTTCCGGTGAACGATGTGACCCGTTACCAGCAGGAATTGCTGAACTATCTGGGCAGTCATCATACCATTTTGCTCACCAATCTGGATAAGGAAAAGAAAGTAACTGATGAGGTGAAAGAGCAGATGGATGAAGCGCTGAATGATTTCAACGAACTGTTTGCACCTACACCGGAAAGCACTAGCAGTCTGTAAGAGGGTGACTGAGTATGGCAAATACCAGCGGTATCAGAGCCCACATGAAAACCGTGGGCAGTATCAGCAAAATTACCGGCGCTATGCAAATGGTGGCGTCTGCCCGGATGCACCAGGCACAGCAGCGTGCTAATGCTAGCCTGCCCTATGCAGATAAACTCCGAGATCTGTTATCGGAAGCCATCAGCGATCCCTCCGCCATGTCCCATTTGGACCTGACCCAAAATCCTTTGCTGGAAAAACGGCCTGTCTACCGGACGGCCTATGTGATCATGGGGTCTGATAAGGGCCTTGCCGGTCCCTACAATAGCAACGTAATAAAATATGCGGAAGTAGAGCTGAAGGATAAACCGGATTCCGTGATCTTGGCAGTGGGGAAACAAGTCGCCTTGGGTCTGAATCACTGGGGGCACCACGTGCAAAAATCCTGGACTGGATTTTCGGAAAAGCCGTCTTTTGAAGCTGCCGAAGAAATTGCAGATTATGTGGAGAGCTTGTTCACCCACAAGGAAGTGGATGAGGTGGATATGGTGTATACCTACTTTAAATCGGCTATGGTGCAGCTTCCTAAGAATTTGCGCCTATTGCCGGTGGAGGCAGCTGCAGGCAGCCGGGAAAGGGAACAGAGCATGGAAGTGTGGGATAAAGATGATGCCACCGATTTCCATAGTCTGGGATTTGTTCCGGAACCAGGCGCTATGTTGCCGTATTTGGCTAAATATTATCTGGAAAGCCAGATCTTTTCGGGCCTTATCCAAAGTTCAGCCTGCGAACTGGCATCTCGCATGGCGGCCATGAGCACAGCGACGGATAACGCAGAAAATTTGCTGAACAAATTGAAAGTACATTACCAAAAAGTTAGACAGGCCAGCATCACCACGGAAATCAATGAAATTGTGAGCGGTGCGGAAGCCTTGAAATAAGGGGGCACCATTGTGTCTGAAGCAGAAAAACAAAAAATCGACCAGGTGGTGGCCAATTTAACAGCCAAAAAAAGAGGCCATGTGGGCCACATCGTACAGGTCACAGGACCGGTGGTGGATATCCGTTTCCCGGATAAACAGTTGCCGGCCATTAACAACGCCATCACTATTGATGCCCAGGCGGCTAAACATGTCCATGTGCATCTGACCACAGAAGTGGTGCAGCATATCGGGGATGATATGGTGCGTACGGTGGCCATGAGCGGCACGGATGGCTTGACCCGGAATATGGAAGCCTATGATACCGGTAAACCCATTACGGTGCCTGTGGGTAAAGGTTGTTTGGGACGCGTATTTAACGTACTGGGGGAAACGGTGGATGACGATCCTACTCCCGTAGAAGCGTCGGCGTACTGGCCCATTCATCGCAGCGCACCCCCGCTTGCCGAACAGTCTACAGAAACCAAGGTTATGGAAACCGGCATCAAAGTCGTGGATTTGATCGCGCCCTATTCTCTGGGTGGAAAAATCGGCCTTTTCGGCGGCGCCGGTGTAGGAAAAACCGTTTTGATTATGGAGCTGATCCATAATGTGGCCACAAACCACGGCGGCTATTCCGTCTTTTCCGGTGTAGGAGAGCGAACCCGGGAAGGCAACGATCTGTGGGGCGAAATGAAACAGTCCGGGGTGCTGGATAAAACTGCACTGGTGTATGGACAGATGAACGAACCTCCTGGAGCCCGTATGCGGGTGGGCCTGACGGGACTTACCATGGCGGAATATTTCCGTGACGTGGGCGGCCAGGACGTGTTGCTATTTATCGATAATATTTTCCGGTTTATCCAGGCCGGTAGTGAGGTTTCCGCTCTACTGGGACGTATGCCTTCTGCCGTAGGGTATCAGCCTACGCTGGCCAATGAACTGGGGGCCTTGGAAGAACGGATTACCTCCACCCGTACAGGTTCTATCACGTCCGTGCAGGCGGTATATGTGCCGGCCGATGACTTGACAGACCCGGCACCGGCAGCTACCTTCTCCCATTTGGATGCGACCACGGTACTATCCCGTGAGATCGTGGAACTGGGAATTTATCCTGCCGTGGATCCGTTAGCGTCCAGCAGTCGGATTCTGGATCCCCTGGTGATCGGCCGGGAGCACTACGAAGTGGCCAGGGGCGTGCAGAAGATCTTGCAACGATACAAGGAACTGCAGGATATTATCGCCATTTTGGGCATGGAAGAACTGAACGAGGAAGATCGGATTACCGTATCCCGGGCACGTAAAGTGCAGCGGTTTTTGTCCCAGCCTTTCCACGTGGCCGAGCAGTTTACCGGTCAGGCCGGAAAATACGTGTCACTCGCCGATACCATCCGGGGCTTTAAAGAGATCCTGGAAGGCAAGCACGATGACCTGCCGGAAAGTGCCTTTTTCATGGTGGGCGGCATTGACGAAGCCGTTGCCAAGGGAAAGCAACTGAAAGGCGAGTAACATGGCCAAGTTAATGAAACTGGAAGTCCTCACACCGGAAAAAGTTCTGGTTAAACGGGAGGATATTTCCTATGTGCTGTTGAATACCATTGATGGAGGCATCGGGATTTTGGCCAACCATGGTCCCATGATTGCGGCCTTAGGCGAAGGCACACTGAAACTCCAGGATAGCAAGAATGAGGTGATCCTGGTATATGTAGAAGGCGGCTTTGCCGAGGTCAAGGATAACAAGGTTGTGATTTTGACACCCAGAGCGCAAGAGGCGGAGAATATCGATGTGGCAAAGTATCAGCAAATCCGGGAGGAAGCCAAGGATCGCTTGGATCATCCGGATGCCCTGACGGATATTCCCCATACGGAAAAAATCTTACGGCGGGCTGAGGCCCGGTTAAAGACGGCTTCCCTGGTGGGAAAAGTACAGCCTTATTCCATGAACCAGTGAAAGAGTGTAAGCGGGTCAGTGGAGAGGGGGAACCGCCGTGGATTTTATCAGCAAAATGGCAGCCAGCAAGATGGGGCAGCTGCGATCAGAGATCGTGGAGCTGACAGAGCGGTTAAAAGAAACAAGCAATGAGGAAACGTCCCGCAAATTGCGGAAAACGATCCAGGAAAAACAGGTCTATTACAATATCTTGGCAGATCGCTTGCGGATCCATACAAGAAAATTTTAAAAAGAAGCAGATAAACCCTGTAAGAAAGGGCTTATCTGCTTCTTTTTATAGCCATTTGGCAATGGTCGCTTTTGCACTTTTAGCCTTACTGCCTACAATGGCAAGGCCTTTTTTGTCCACTATGGCCCCTTTGCAGATTCTTGCCACGTCCTGTGGTACATTGGCAAGGCCAGAGCCTTCATGGGTGGTGATGATGCGGATTGTTTTCCCCGTATAATCAAGCCCTGTAAGAGCTGTCTCCATTTCTGGAGCGTAGGTGCCCCAGTAAATGGGGGACAAAATGTAGAGGGTAGTGTAACTGGAAAGATCTCCCAGTTTTTCCTTGATGGGGGCATGACCGATGCGCTCTTTGGCTTCCTGGATGCAGGTCTTGTAGTCCGCTGCATAGGGTACAAGGGGTTTCACTTTAAAGAGATCTGCTCCGGTGAGTTCCTGCAGATACTCTGCCACAATTTCTGTATTGCCTTTGGAGATATAGCCTACGGCATAATTTTCATCCGCCCGGCTGAAATAGATGATCAAACTTTTTGTCATGGTCACAATCCTTTCGCCTTATTGCTTGCCCTCTGCCATTCCGGTGGCAAGACCCGGCTGCAGCGGACCATAGTAGTAGGAAGCCGTAGCACCGCCGTCAATGAGGAAGGTGGCCCCGGTAATGAACTGGGCCCGTTCACTCATAATTAGTTCAGCCACGTCCGCAATTTCGTCCGCTGTCCCAGGACGACCTGCCGGGCATTTGGCAAACATATTCTTGTAGAAATCGCCCCGGATCCCGTTAAATTCGTCAATGGCCAGCGGGGTGACGATAATTCCCGGTGCAATATCATTGATCCTGGCTCCCCGTTTACCCCATTCCACGGCTTCGTACATGACGCGTTTTTCATTGCATCTTTTGGCTAGCTGGTAAGCTTTCAGCGTGTTTTCAATCTTGTCCGGCTGGAGAAAATCCAGCTGCAGCAGTTCTTCCGTGGGTGTGGTGGCTAGCGCCCGATCTTCTTCCGGGGTTAGCTGCGGCATACGCCAACCGGACTGGCTGGAAATTGTGACCCCGGCACCGCCCGGAACAATAACCTTGCGCACTTCTTCCAAAAGAACCGCCGTCCCGTACAAGTCCACGTTCAGAATGGCTTCTTTGGAGGCCTGTGACGGGGATAAGCCGGCACCGTTTACCAGATATTTGATTATGCCATAGCGTTGTCCTTCGGCTAGCATGGCTTGAATGGACTCGCGACTGGAAAGATCCATAGCAAAGGGGACGGCGTCAAATCCTGCAGTATTCATGATGTCTGCGATGGCTTTGGCGTTATCCAGATTTTTATCGCCCAGAATAATTTTTTTGCCATAGCCGATCCGTCTGGCGATGGCCATGCTCAGTTGTCCTGCTCCCGTTACAATCATTACATCTTTGTTCATAATAAGTAGCCTCCTGTACGTTATTTTGCTTGTACGTCTATCGTTTCTTGTGCCTTATTCACGCATCCCAGCGCATTTAGGCTTCTGGGATACCCGATAAAGGGCACACAGTTGCTGATGACTTTAATAAGAAAAGTCTTGTCATTTCCCAGTTTGATATTGGCAGCGGCATGGGAAGTGAGCTGGGGCTCGCATCCACCCTGGGCGGCGAGAAAACAGAACGTGATCATTTCCCGCTGTTTGTAATCCAGGCCTGTTCTTGTGTAATAATCCCCAAAGCAGTTATCCGCCAACCAGTAATGGATATGACGGGATTCGGCAGGACCGCTTTTCCAGAAATCTTTCATTCCATCGCCAAAAATGTCAACCTGTGCCTGCGTGCCCGCTTCCCGCCGGTTATCCGTGGTAGTGGTTGCCTGTCCCTCCAGAGGCAGTGGGACGCCGCTTGCTTCTAATACTTCGTTTGTCACCTTCAAGAAGGGGAACACCCTGCCCATCCCCAGGTAGGCGGTGGCCTGGTAGACAATTTCTTTTGCTTCTATGGGGGTAATGCCGCAGCGCAGGGCGGCTGGAAGCAGCATTTTATATTCCTCTAGGCCCTGACAACCTAGCAGTGTGGCTAAAATTGCCATAAACCGGGTCTTTTCTTCCAGCTGCTGGCCCTCTTGGTTAATAACCTCATCAAATGCGAAGTTGTCAAACCGTTCAATGAATTCCGGATCTGTCCGGAGAAAGTCCGATTGGTACCCAGGAAAAAGTCTTTTATGATATGCTTTGGCTGCCTTTGTGATTGCCATAGGAAAAGCCTCCTGTTCATTCTTACCTTGCTGTCCCGCAGTCCCTTTGACTGAGGTTACCTTTATTATAGGGGGCGCAACGGAGAGAATCAATTCGAAACAGGGGGCTTTCAAATCAGTATGAGTTATGCGAAATTAGAACAGGGAGCGGAGTAGTTTTGCAAAGGTACGGATATAGATATTGGTGCACTCCTGCTTCCAGAAGGCACAATAGGTTCTTTTTACCGTCTGGTTGTGGCGCAAAAGTGGAAGTCGTTTCAGGGAGGCCCCAAACCAGGTATCTTTTTCAGGTCCTTCCACAGGCAGGATCCCGCGGTTGGCAACCACCAGGCTTCTAGCTTCCTGTAGGGTCTTAGTGAAGAGAAATTCCCCCTGAAAGCCTATGATGTCCCGGTAAAATCGGCTTTCTTCTTCCTGCTGGTCCGGGGAAGCCACTAAAATACACGGTGTATTTTTTAATTCTTCCACGCTGACGGTGTCCAGCTTGGATAAGGGATTATAGGTACCCATTTCCACATAGCAGATGGTTTCTTTTAAAACCAGATTCTCGTACAGGGGAGAGAACGCTCGCCGCTGGTCATTCAGGACAAGGTCAATGGTCCCTGAAAGTAAACCCTCGTATAATTCTTCATGGGTCCCGCTGGTGACAGTCACCTCCACTGCAGGATACTTGGCGGCAAACAGGGCAATCGCGCTGTTAAATTCATCCCCACTGTAGGTCGTCAGGCACCCCAGGGATAAGGTTTCTGCACTATGGCGGGCAATTCTAGCAGTTTCCTGGCAGAGCTGTGCCAGGTCTGCCGTAATGACAAGGCTTTTGCGGTAAAAATAGGTTCCTGCCTCTGTTAATGTAAAACTGCGGTTTTTTCGAATCAGGAGCTGCGCCCCGATTTCTGCTTCCAAGGACTTAATGGACTGGGAAATCCCGGATTGGGAAATGTGACAAGCTTCGGCGGCCTCGGTAAAACTGTTATTTTCCACCACCGCTTGAAAGTGCTGGAGCTGCCTGAGCATCATACTATATCACCACTTTTTGACGATTTTTGTTGGCAGGAGAGAGTCATTTTCCTGTGTAGGCATCCTTTGGGTTCGTAGAAAAATTCTGTGCAGCCAGCCAGTGCTTTTCCTCTTCATTTTCCGGGACATCCATCCGTTCAATCTTAAAGACCACAGGCCGGGTGCCGTCATTGCAGCAGGCAATCATGATACGGTCGTCATGGGTCCAGCCGTGCATAATAGCGCCGCCTTGCAGCGCTGTATAGATGTAGCGGCTGATGGCATCCCAGGCTTCCGCACAAAAAGGCATTGTGGGGCCACCGGCTGTGGCAGCGGGATCTCCAGTTGCTTTGACTAGCGTATTAAGCCCTGCATGCCAAAAATCGTCTTTAGCTGCATTGCGGTCAAAGATATATTCATCTCCTACGTGGTAGCAGGGGCATGGCCCGGATTTTGGATCAGCCAGGTACTTTTCCTGCAAATCCGTAAAACAGTTTGTAGCAAGAACCGTGACTTTACATCTATGCTGCATTGTTCTCCTCCTGTAATGGTTTTATCTTTTGTAGGGGCTCTATAATCAAAGACGTACATATAGAATTGGTCAATCCGCAAGGCTCGGATGGCATTGGCTATCCGCTGCTTTCCATTTCCTCGGCAAATTTTCGGGCGCTGCTGTTTTCGCCCTTGTAGTATAAATTGACTGTAAGACTCATAATTTTACCTTTCTCCGTCTTTGCCTTTTGTCATCAGCACCACCGTTTCTATATGGCTGGTATGGGGAAACATGTCCACGGGCTGGACGTTGCGCAGAATATATCCTTTGTCCCGCAAAATGGCGGCATCTCGTGCCAGGGTGGCGGGATTGCAGGATACGTAGACCACCCGCTTGGGCTGCACCTTGCTAATGGCATCCAGCACTCTTTTTTCACAGCCTGCCCGGGGCGGATCCAGAACCATCACAGCAGGACGACTGCCCTGTCGGATCAGTTCCGGCAGGACTTTGGCAGTATCGCCGCAGAGAAAATCTACGTTTTTTATGTGGTTATCTCGGGCGTTTTGTCGGGCATCCCGAATGGCTGCCGGCACAATTTCTATGCCTAGGGCGCGTTTGGCTTTCTGGGACAGGAACAGGGTAATGGTACCCGTCCCACAGTACGCATCCAGCACCGTTTCTTTTCCCGTCAGTCCGGCAAAACGCAGGGCCGTTTCGTATAGCACTTCTGCCTGGGCTGTGTTTACCTGAAAAAAGGAGAGGGGAGAAATGGTAAAGGTAAAATCTCCCAGCTTGTCGTGAATTACCCCGGGACCATAGATGGTAAGGGTTTTGGGCCCCAGGATCACGTTGGTATGGCGCGTGTTGATATTCTGTACCAGGGTGGTGAAATGGGGAATGGCTTCCCGCAGTTGTTTTGCCAAGTCTTTCAAATGGGGTACTTGTTGGGTATTGGTCACAAGGACAGCCATCACTTCTCCCGTATGAACACCGACTCGCCCCATTACATGACGGACAATGCCTCGCCGCGCATCTTCGTCCAAAGCCGGGATTTTATAGGTTTCCATCCATTGCCGCACCACTTGGGCAATCTGGTTGTTGGTTTTTTGCTGTATCAGGCAGTCCTTGATATCAATCACGCGATGCGTGCCTTGGGCATAGCACCCCATAACAAGGGGATGCCCTTTTTCCTGGGCTACTGGAAGCTGCATTTTGTTCCGGTAGTGCCAGGGATCTTTGGCCCCCAACGTTTCCTGCACCACGGGATGGGGAAAATGCCCGATCCGTTCCAGATCATCTATGACAGTCTGCCGTTTGTACTTAAGCTGGGCCGGATAGGAAAGATGTTGCAATTGGCAGCCGCCACAAGCTTCGTATACAGGACATAAGGGTGCCGTGCGGTCCTGGGAGGGGACAAGCAGTTTGACCAGGCGACCTAGCCCATATTTTTTTTTTAGCAGGGTGATTTGCGCCTGCACCCGTTCTCCCGGCAGGGCCCCGGGCACAAAAAACGTAAAGCCTTGTTCTTTTCCTACCCCTTCGCCAGAGGATCCAAGGCCTGTAATGGTCAGTTCGATCATGTCATTGGGCCTGAATGCGATTGTATTTCCTTTCATGCTACTCCCCTTGCTTAATTTTTTTATTGACAGAGAGATCTGTTTTCTTTTATGATAATACTATACCTTATCGGTATTATAACAGAAATTATACATGACGCTGTAACAGAGCGCCGTTTTTTCAAATAAAATAAACTGTTTGGGAGGCGGAAATCGTATAGAGGAGGAAAAAGCATGCTAGGGGAATTGTCTTTGTTACTATATGTGGCGCTGGGGGGCGCATTGGGATCAGTACTGCGGTTTTTAACGGTGATTTTGGTTAAAAAACTGCTGGGATCAGGATTTCCTTGGGAGATGGTCGTAGTCAACACCTTAGGCTGCTTTGTGGTGGGATTTTTTGCTGCTTTTCTCTATTTAAAGTTTCCTCATCCCCGGTGGATTATGTTTGTATACTGGGGGTTAATTGGTGGGTTTACCGCATTTTCTTCCTTTGTGAAGGAAGGCTTGCATCTTTTTGTTCACGGGGATCATCTGACCGGCTTTTTCTATCTGCTTCTGCAAAATACCCTGGGGATGCTGGCCGCGGCGGTGGCATTTTACGGCGGTAAACATTTATTTTCATAAGCGGAGGGACACAAAAGTGTCTCTTTTATTTTTTTGAAAGAAGGAACGGGATTGACGCATTTTTTTAGTGTACTCTTTTTGGTGGACCTAATCGGAAGCACTCTGGTTTGGGCTATGTTCCAGACGGGAGTGCCTTTTTTGGCCCCCTTTTGGACGCTAGGAGTTTTTTGGCTTATGGCAGCGCTTTTTATTTTTGCAAATACCTGGCTCCATGTGTTGCCCCACCCGCTTACCAGAATACTCGCTTGGGTAAGTGGACTATGGATGGGGTTTTTGTATTATGGCTTTTTGTCCCTGCCCTTTTTTCTCTTGGCAGTTATAGGGGCGTACTGTGGCGGCTTTTTCGCTTGGCCGGAAAAGGCAGCCCAATTTCTTTTTGTATTGGATATGGCGCTGGTGCTGGTAGGCCTTTTACGGGCGCTGTTTCCCCGGGTGCGCAAGATTACTTTGCAAACGGACAAAAAAATAGCCCATTCCTATACCCTGGCCTTTGCGTCAGATATCCATTTTGGTGGATTATTTGGAAAATGGCACGCCCGGCGTTTTGTCAGGTGGCTGAATGCCCAGCATCCTGATGTGGTGCTGGTAGGCGGGGATATTGTGGATGGGGATCTCCTTTTTGTGCAACAGGAGAAAACCTTTGAGGTATTGCAGGATATTGTGGCTCGGAACGGTATCTATGCGGTCTATGGGAACCACGATAAACGGAGGGGTACCGGGCTGTTGGAAAAATATCTGCTAGAGCAGGAAGGGATCCACTTTTTGGTGGATGAAACTTGTCAACTCACGCCCGAGATTACCCTTACGGGGATGGATGATTATCTGTTTGGGGAACGCAAGGCGGAAATTACCCCGGAAGTGGGGAAATATAATATCTTTATGGAGCATGAACCGCAGCGCATCCAACAGGCCGCAGAAAAAGGGTATGACCTGTATTTGGCAGGGCATACCCATGCGGGGCAGCTGTTTCCCAATCGGATTTTCACCAAGCATCTTTTTGCTCTGGATTATGGGCAAAAACGGTTTGGACCGCTTATGGCCATCGTGTCCAGCGGCTGGGGATTGTGGGGCGTGCCGCTGCGCATTGGTCCCAGGTCAGAGCTGGTGGTTGTTCATCTTTTGCCCTGATGCCTACAGCTTTGTGAGCGGCAAAAGGCAAGCGGCATAGGCTTCTGCCTTTTTCGCTAGCTTCATGGGATACGCCCGGCTGGTAGAGGGGAGACGGGTTAACTGGTAGTGGCGGCCGTCTAACATCACGGGGACACTGGTGTTGCTTTTTGGGAGTTTGGGCGGGTTGCTGCACTGGTGCAGCACAATTTCTGTGGCTTTTTCGCCCGTAGTGGCCAGCACCTGACAATTTGGCAGTTTCGCCAGCATGGCAGGCAGATTCCCTTCCTCCACCACGTGCAGGAATTTATCAGAGGCGTTGCCTTTTTCCCGCTGGGCTTTTTGCACGACGGTGCCAAGGGCGATGCCTTTTTCACGTAATACCTGTTTAATCTTTTCCGGGTCAAAGCCCTTTTCCGTACCCCGGCGTAAAGCGTCTGGATTTTGATAGAAGAGCATCCCCATAATTCGCCAGATATCATTTTGGAAATTGGGATAGTAAAAGGGCATGCCCCATTTTTCTTTACGGGGCGGGAAGGTGCCGATGAGCAGCACTTTGGCCTTTGGCGGCAAAAAAGGCGGGAAGGGGTGCTCCTCTACAGGGAGAGCGGGGAGAATGTCAAGCGTCTCCATATTAGGCCCCCGGATCCTGCAGCAGCTTGAAACTTTCCTTGTGGTATTCCAAAAGCCCATCTTTTTGCATTTTGGAGAGCTCGCCGCTTAATGCGCTGCGGTCCACGCCCAGATAATCTGCCATTTGCTGCCGGTTAAAGGGAACGGTGATGATCTTTTTGCCCTGTTTAGCACTTAAAAAGGATAGATAGGACAATACCCGTCCCCGGATGGATTTACTGGAAGTATGAAGAATCCGGCGGGAAAGGGCTAAATTTTTCCCTGCCAGGATGTGCAGCAGATTTTCGCTGATTTGCTGATGCTGCGGGCAGTTGCGGGAGCAGGTGTGGAGTACCTTGCCTAGATCCATCATAAGAACAGTGGTGTCTTCTACCGCCATGACACTGATCATCAGGGGTTCGTCATCGGTGCAGGCATAGGCTTCTGCAAATAGTTCGCCGGCTACGGCTTTTCCTAGTAGTGTCCGATTTCCCCATAGATCGTCGTGCTCCATAATCACGCTGCCTTTTATAATCATACTGACCGTGTGTACAATATCCCCAGCATAGTGGATATACGTTCCCTTGGGAAAGGAACGTAGTACACCTCCGATACAGGTCATGCGAGTTTGGATCTCCTGGGGGGAGATGTGGGAAAACAGCGGTGTTTTGGCTAAAAAAGTTGTATCCACAATTTCACCTCCGTTGTTTAAACAACATTATATCTACAGTATACGACAATTCAACAAAAATTACAATGTTCGCCCGTATAGCGCCTCTTGACGGGTATACCCTTTTATGATAGAGTTTAGATAATTTCATAAAAGCGGCGATGAAAAGAAGAGTATCTTCCTAGCCTGGCACAGAGAATTCCCGTGATGGTGAAAGGGAACGCAGGCAAAGAAGGGAATATGGCCTTGGAGCTGGAACGCTGAAAGAAAGTAAGCGGTCCGGGTGTGCCCGTTACAGCACTGGAGTATCCGCCTTTAGGGCGTGTACTTAAGAAGAGGCCTGGCAAGCCAGGCGAAACCGGGTGGTACCACGATGCTTTCGTCCCAGTGGGGCGGAAGTTTTTTTGTGCAGAAAAAGGAGCGTGCGCTATGCCAATTAAAATTGACAAGCATCTGTCGGCTAAGGAAAAATTGCAGGCAGAAGGCATTATTACAATGGATAATGACCGGGCCCAGACGCAGGATATCCGGCCTTTAAAAATTTTGATTCTGAATCTAATGCCCCTAAAAAAGCCTACGGAACTGCAGCTGTTGCGCTTACTGGGAAATTCTCCTATTCAGCTGGAAATTGATTTTTGCCGCCCTGTAACTAGGCTCAGCAGCCATACGGACAATTCTTATTTGGAATCTACATACCTGGAGTTTTCGGATGTGAAGGAACGGTATTATGACGGGCTCATTGTAACCGGGGCCCCGGTGGAAAAGATAGACTTTGAAGCCGTGGAATATTGGCCGGAAATTGTATCCTACTATGAATGGGCCAAAAGTCATGTGTTTTCTGTGCTAAATTACTGCTGGGGGGCGCAAGCGGGGCTCTATTATTATTACGGCGTTCCGAAAAAAATGTTTACGAAAAAACTTTGCGGCATCTATCCTTATGGGCTTACGGTACAGCATCATCCCCTGCTTCGGGGATTTGATGACCGGTACTTTATCCCCCAGTCCCGCTTTACCAGTGTGGAAGATAGCGCTGTCGATGCCAATCCCCAGCTGCAGGTTTTATCCCGCAGTGTGGAAAACGGCATTAATATCTGTGCTACCAGAAACATGCGCCGGATTTTTGTCATGGGGCATTTTGAGTACGACCGGTATACCTTGCAGGAAGAATATATCCGGGATAAGAACAAAGGAGAAAATCCGGAACGGCCTAAATTTTATTATCCGGATAATGACCCCAGCCAGGAACCGTGCTTTAAATGGTGCAGCTATGCCCATTTGTTTTATGCCAACTGGGTGAATATGGTGTATCAGGAAACCCCGTATGACTTGCTGCAATTGGAACGGGAAGACTAAATGGGAGCCTTAACAGATCCGCAGGATGCAGTTTTTATGGAGCTGGCGCTGCAGGAAGCTAAGCAAGCAGCAAAGGAAGGGGAGATCCCTGTAGGAGCGGTTATTGTGCGTGAGGGTGAAATCATTGCTGCAGCACATAATCGCAGGGAACAGGACCAGGATGCTACGGCCCATGCGGAAATCCTGGCATTGCAGGCGGCTTGTAAAAAGCTAAACCGGTGGCGGCTTCCAGATTGTACCCTATATGTGACGCTGGAACCCTGTCCTATGTGTGCCGGGGCGCTATGGAATGCCCGCATTGGTCGGATTGTTTATGGAGCATGGGATAGCACGGCAGGGGCCTGCGGTTCTTTGTTTAATATTCCCCAGCACCCCGCTTTGGCGCCACATCCGGTCGTGACGGCGGGGGTAAAAGAAGCTGCCTGCAGAAAAATGTTACAGGATTTTTTACAAAAACGGCGCAAAGCGCTAAAGTCTGAAATCACGTTAGAATAACGATAAGAGCATCCTAATTTCTTGGCTTTATGCCAATGCCTGTGATAGTCTAAGAAATTAGGATGCTCTTTTTTGATTTAACTTATAAAACTTGTACGCCATATGCTCCTCACCCTTGGGGTGACAGCGTGCCGCTTTAAGTTAGCGTGTTTTAGGTTTTCCGGCTGCGGCGTAAAAAATGAACGCCAAAAATAAAAATGCCAGGATAAACCATTTGTATAAGACTTCAGGGCCCTGCTTGCTAAACATGTCATAGTAGCCTTTGAGATAGATGGTGATAATGAGCAGCGGAAGTACATAGAGGAGATAGCCTTGCAAAGAGGAAGACAGGTTGCGTCCTTTTCCATCATTGGCTTCCGTTAGGAAATGCTGCCAGCCCCAGCCGTTTTTCTTGGTGCAAAACAGCACAAAGGCAAGACTCCCCAGGGGCAGGAGGTTATTGCTGACAATAAAATCTTCCAGATCCAGCACGGCAGAACCAGCGCCTAGGGGCTGAAAACCGCTCCACACATTGTATCCCAGTACGCAAGGAACACTTAGGGAAATCACCAGGAACCCATTAACCAGGACGCTCTTTTTCCGGCTCCAGCCATAGAGATTCATGCCAAAGGCGATGATGTTTTCAAAAACGGCAATGACCGTGGATAGGGCTGCAAAAGAAAGGAAAATAAAGAACAACATACCCCAGAATTGTCCCAGCGGCATTTTAACAAATAGATTGGGAATGGTAAGGAAAATCAAAGACGGGCCCGCATCCGGCTGAATCCCGTAGGCAAAGCAGGCAGGAATAATGATAAAGCCGGCCATAAGGGCTACAAAGGTATCCAGTGCCGTAATAGTGGCAGCTTCCCCAAACAGGCTGCGGCCACGGGGCAAATAGGCCCCGAAAATCAGCATGGCGCCCACGCCTATGGACAGGGTGAAAAAAGCCTGGCTCATGGCAGCGTAGATCACATTGCCCCAGCCGATGCGAAATAAAGAAGACCAGTTGGGCACCAGATAAAAGGAGATGCCTTTTTCTGCGCCTTCAAGAAACAGGGAATGGGCGGCTAGCACCATCATCAAAAGTAAGAGGGCTGTCATCATCCATTTGGTGATCCGTTCTACACCATTTTGGATGCCCAGGTAGCAGACTGCAAAGCCGATCAGACAGGTCAGCACCATCCAAAACAGCATGGTTGCAGGATTGCCCAGCATGGTGCCAAACGTGGCGGTAATCATTTGGGTGGAGGCACCTACAAAGGTGCCCGTCATATGGAGATAGCAATAGTACAGCATCCAGCCGGTTACGGTGGTGTAATACATCATGAGCATGAAGCAGCCTACAATGCTGATATATTTTAACCAGTGCCAACGAGTTCCTTTTGGTTCCAGAGCCTCAAAACTCTTAGCGGCGCTGCAGCGGCTGCCACGGCCGATGGCAAATTCGCAGACCATGACGGGGATGCCCATAATAAGCAGGAAGAGCAGGTAGATTAGGATAAAAGCGGCTCCGCCAAATTGGCCGCACAAATACGGAAATTTCCAGACATTGCCGATACCAATGGCACAGCCGGCACTGACTAGAATGAATCCCAGGCGGCTGCTGAAGGATTCGGTAGGGGATTTTTGTTGGGACATGGGGCACCTCACTTCTTTGCGTTACAAAACTATGCCTACTATTGTAACGTTTTTGTAACGAAGTTTCAAGAAGATTCTTTTTGGAGAAAGCAAATGTATCAACGGGGACGGGATGGTTGAATCATGGGTGGTGGTGTGGCCTGGATTTTGGGGACTGGCATGGTACCAGGAAGGGGTGCACTCGGCTGCGTAGCAGGGGCTTTTTGTTTAGGCACGCTGCCAGGTGGTAAGGTGGGATTAGAGGGCATCACAGGCTGAGGGCGGGAACGTTTTTGTCCTTCTTTTCTTTGGAATCGCATATCCTGCTGCATAAGAATTTGATTTCGTTCTTCCCGGGCTTTGTTCGCCTGGCGTTTTTTATAAAGACGCAGGCCAAAGAACAGGCAGGCTAGTAGCAAAGCTATCAAAAACAGAGAAAATAGGCGCATGACAGGAGGGCGACGGTTGCTTGTGCCCTCCAGGTCACCCAGGAAAAAACGGCGTAAATGCGAATTCATGGAAACTCACCTTCAATTTTTGTAATGCTCCTATTGTAACTTCCTTTTTTAAAAAGTACAATGGGGAAAGCTATGGTATAATAGTTTCCATACGAGAACAAAGCAAAAAGGATGGAACCATGAGAAAACGCTACTTTTTCTTTGATATTGATCAGACGCTTGGCCTTGGGATTACCCAGGAAGTTCCGGAAAGTGCGCAGTATTGCCTGGAGCAGCTGCAAAAGCAAGGACATTTTGTGGCCATTGCCACTGGCCGCCTGCAATGTGATGGAGCACGGTTTGCTGAAAAACATGGCATCCACTCCCTAGTGGCCGATGGGGGAAATAGCCTGACTGTGGAAGGAAAAATTCTGGAGATGGAGGGGCTTCCCCTGCAAAAGGCCAGGGCGCTCCTGGAGGAGGCAGAGACGCTCCATCGGCCCTGGTCCGTGGTACTGGATAATACCATGAATCGGTATACCCCCTATGCAAACTATCCCCGTACCGATCCCCGGAATTATATGCGGACTGTGGTCAAGCCGCTTACTATCCATACGCTGGATCCCATCTATAAAATAATGTATGTAATAGGTACACCTGAAGAAAAGAAAATCAGTAGCCAGGGCTTAATCCAGTTGCCTTATATTGACGGGACAATTCTGGTAGAACCAGCAGATAAAGGGTTAGGCATTGAAAAGATGATGGCTCTTTTGCAAGCGGACCCGGCAGATGCGGTGGTTTTTGGCGATGGCTATAATGATATCACTATGTTCCGCAAACCCTTTTTTGCTATTGCTATGGGCAACGCACGGCAGGTGATTAAGGACCATGCGGATTATATCACTACCAACGTGGACGAAAATGGTATTTTGCATGCGTGCCAGCATTTTGGCTGGGTTAAATAATTTTTGCTGTCTTTTTTGGAAAAATACTTGCTTTTTCCAAGAAAAAGACGTATTATATAAAAGTACTCTGTAAAAACAGTAGTACGTATCCATTCCGGGATGGTGTAATGGTAGCACAGGAGATTCTGGATCTTCTAGTCTGGGTTCGAGCCCTAGTCCCGGAGCCAATTAAATTCTATTTTCCTATTTTTACCCTATCGGGTTGAAATAGGAATTTTTTTTTATCCCTTGTCAAATGTTGGGGAGGACCCCAATTTATCCACTTAACAGAATTTTACCGTATAAGCAAATAAGATACGACTGCGAAAGCATTCAAAGTTACGGTATCCTATATACCAATTTACCAGAAATCTAGAAGGGCCTGAAAATATTTGGTATAATTATAACGTTGAAGGTTAGCGGCGAGTACAGGTAAAGGGTACCGGTTATGGTCAAATTATCTAAAAAAACAAAGAACTTGTGGGGGAAAAAGTCCCTGCTAGAAGGGCAAGCCACCTGGCTTCCACTTTTGTCTCATTTGCTAGATACCAAAAACACGATATGTTGGCTCTTCCATCACTGGTTGTCCGATGGACAACGAAAAATGCTGTGTGGACACCTTTCTCCTGAGGCAATGGAACAACTAGTAATATTTTTGGGCGTCACCCATGACCTTGGCAAAGCGACCCCCGCGTTCCAAAATAAGCGATCCTATGTATATGGAGAATCTTTGGACGAAGCATTGTGGGAAAAACTTATTCAAGCTGGCTTTGCAGGAATGGGGCAGCTGGCTTTGCCCAATGCGAAACATTCACCCCACAACCGGGCTGGGGAAGCAATCTTGGAATATGGTGGCCTGCACAAAACAGTAGGAGCCATTATTGGAGGACACCATGGTATTCCGGAAAGCCGGATTCCAAGGTCGCAGTTAACTGGATTTACCTCCAATTATTGGCAAACCCAGAACCCCTCTCCATTTCAGACTACCTGGAAAAATGTGCAACAAGAACTGATCATGTATGGGTTAGAACTGTCCGGGTATGCAAGATTATCGGATGTACCAGCTATTACGCAACCACAGGCTGTTTTGTTAACCGGATTGCTTATCATGGCGGATTGGATGGCTTCTAGTGAATATTTGAATGGGGATCCCAGGAAGCCCATGTTTCCTCTCATTCGGATGGACCAAACTTTTGACGAAATTGATAGTGAAAAAAGGTACCAAAGGGCTATTATGACTTGGCTGCAGGAAGATCTGTGGACACCGTCAAAAATATCCAATATACCCGAGCATTATAAAAAACGTTGGAATTTTTTTCCGCGACCGGTACAGCAGCAAATGAGTGAAGCCATCCGGCAAGCCGAAGATCCGGGTATCATTATTATAGAAGCTCCCATGGGGATCGGAAAAACAGAGATTGCCTTGACTGCCGCAGAGCAGCTAGCTTTTCAAAGCGGGAGAACGGGTCTTTATATGGGACTGCCGACACAAGCGACTAGCAATGCCATGTTTGATCGTGTCAAAGAGTGGATGCAAAAAATCGGAATCGAAGAGGGAAAAAACCTCTCTGTACGATTGATGCATGGCAAAGCCCAATTTAATCCCTCTTTTTCCGCTCTGCCAAAGGCGGAAAATATTGATCAGGACGAGGGCCAAGGAACTGTGACTGTGAATACCTGGTTCTCCGGGAAAAAGTCCGTACTGGAAGAATTTACGGTGGGGACCATTGATCATTTGCTGCTTATGGGACTAAAGCAGCGGCATTTGTTTCTCAAGCATTTGGGCTTTAGCAATAAAGTGGTTATTATTGATGAAGTGCATGCCTATGATGCATATATGTCTTCTTATCTTGATAAAGTCCTGGAATGGCTAGGCGCATACCACGTGCCCGTTATAATCTTGTCAGCTACGCTGCCACAAGAACGTCGCAAGGCACTACTGCAGGCGTATTCTTTAGGGAAAAACGGGACGGAGGAATTTATGGCAGTTTCTGGATGGAAAACAAACCAAGCCTATCCCTTGCTAAGTATCCTGGATGGGGATACACTACAGCAGCTTTCAGATTTTCCTTCATTGCCATCCCAAAATGTCCAAGTTTTCCGGATAGAGGCGGATGAGCAGTACGTCATGGACACAGCGGTGAATACAATCACAAAGGGAGGCATTGCCGGTATCATTGTAAATACCGTAAAGCGGGCGCAAAAACTGGCTACCCTGGTGCCAGAGACAATTCCTGCGATTATTTTACATTCCGCTTTTTTAGCAACGGATAGGGCCAAACTAGAAAAAAAATTACAGGATCATATTGGCAAAGACGGAAAAAGACCCAAAAAATTAATTGTTATCGGGACGCAGGTGCTGGAGCAGTCCTTAGATATCGATTTTGATGTCCTATTTACGGATATTGCGCCTATGGATTTGCTTTTACAAAGGATTGGGCGGTTGCATCGACATAAAATAAACAGACCGAAAGCCTTAGCAACGCCTCAAGTTTATATTATGGGAGCCGACCATTATGGAACTTACGGGGAAGCAAATGTAGCCATTTATGAAAAGTACTTTTTGATGAAAACGGATAGTCTTTTGAAAAATTCTATCAAAATTCCTGACGCTATATCTCCTTTGGTCCAAAAAACATATGCACAGGATAGAGAGCTTGCTGCAGATATGCGCGCTGCGCTGGAGACTTGCAAGCGACACCGAGAGATGGCACAACAAAAAGCGAAAGGGTTTCAGATTGACAAGCCTCGGAATACCAGATCCATTCATGGGTGGCTGGACAGGGCACAACAAAATTTGGACCAGGATGAAGTGAAAGCCCAGGCCACGGTGCGGGATATTAAAGAAACGCTTGAAGTTATCTTACTGCAAAAAAACAAAGGTGATTACTTCTTGCTGGATGGAACAAAGGTCACAGATTTGGCACCTCTTGAAAAAGACCGAATGATTGCCCGACAGGTGATACGCTTACCAGCGGTGATTACTCCCGAATGGGAACTTGATGCGGCCATTCATGAGCTGGAAAAAAGAACAAGAACTCAATTTAGGAACTGGCAAAACAGTGTCTGGCTAAAAGGGGAACTGGCCCTTGTCCTAGATGAACATAAAAAGACAAGTTTTCAGGGATGGCGGCTTCAATATTCTGATACAGTAGGTTTGTACTATGATAGGGAGGAAAAGGGTGGAGAAACAGCACTTTAATTTAGTCAGCGAACCTTGGATCAAAGTCATCGATGCCCAAAATGACAGGGAAGTCACTGTGTCACTGCAAGAGGCATTCCAGAATGCACCAAGGTACCGTCAAATGGCAGGCGATATGCGGTCCCAGGATTTGGCGATTTTACGGTTCTTACTTGCGATTTTGACAACAGTGTACAGCCGTGTTGACAGCAAAGGCAACCGGTATACCTGGCTCAAACAGGATACTACTTCTGGACGCATGCTGCTGGAAAAAAGCGCTGATCTGGATACGATGCGAGAAGAGATGCTGGAAACATGGAAAGACCTGTATGAACAGGGATGCTTTACGCCGGCGGTACGAGAATACCTGGAATCATACAAAGATCGTTTTGATATGTTCGGAGAAAGACCTTTTTACCAGGTGCGCCAAGACGTGTATGATCACTTCGCTACAAAGAAGATTGAGACAGGAACAGGTACCGTCGCAGTAAAACAGATCAACAGATTGATTTCCGAAAGTAATAACAGTCCATCTATCTTTGCTCCAAGAGTCGGGGGTACTAAAAATGATATTGACCTGCCAGAGTTGGTACGCTGGTTGATTACGTATCAAAATTTTACTGGGGTCACGGATAAAACGAAAGTTAATGTAAAAGAAAAATACTCCATTTCATCCGGGTGGCTTTACGGCATAGATCCCGTAGTGGTCAAAGGAGAGACTCTCTTTGAAACGTTGTTGCTTAATCTGCTCTTATATCCTGAACAGGAAACAGAAGTCCTGCAGTATCCGGTTTGGGAATTTGAGGATATGGCGGAATATATCAAAATAAGATTGAAAGGTCTTCTTCCCCCAAATCTTGCAGAGCTATATACAGTGTTGTCACGTATTCTTTATATAGAACCAAAAGATAAGATGTTTGTAATTTTCGCTTGTGGATTGCCCAAAATTGAAAATGCCAATGCCTTTATAGAACCCATGACCACATGGAAATACGACAAAAAAGAAAGCAAGTATAAACCGAGAAGCAAATGGATTAAATCCTTGGGGAAAACTATGTGGCGGAATTTTGGCCAATACGTAGGGCTAGAAACTACAGATGGGTCTCATGGGGCAGAGCCAGGTATTGTAAAATGGTTAAATCTCTTGAAGGATGAAGGCATTCTCCCCGCAGGGAAATTGTTGCACTTACAGACGATAGGAATGGTAAACGATGGCAATGCTACTTCTCAGTCCCCAGTGGCAGAAGTGTATGACGACCTTTCAATCCGTGCCGGGGTCTTGTTTGATCATTCGGGAGAAGAGGCTGTTTCTTGTTGGCCAGCACAGATTGAAGCGACCATTCAGCTGACCCAGAAAGTGGGGGAAGCATTTTGGACATTTGGTCGTAATTGGGCTTTACTGCGTGGCTTGGGAGATGGAGCTGTCGGATTTGCCAATTCTGTGACGACTCGCTTCTATGATGGGCTGAATAAACCTTTTTTGGACTGGCTGGCAAGTCTACGCATCGAACAAGAACCGGATGCGGAACTTGAACGCTGGAAAAAGCTCTTGCTAAGGCAAGCGGATACCTTGAGAGAACAATTGTTGCAGTCAGCAACGCCACAGGATATGTGCGGACAAAGCAGTGGAGATGGTCGCCCCCAAAATATCTTCCTGTTAAACAATCAATTACGACAAACTATACGCAACTATTTAGGGTGAGAAATCGGGAGAGGAGTGTATGGATGGCTAATGAGATTGCGGATAAGACAAAACGGATTATAAGAAAATTGTACGGAAATGGGACTCCGGACAAGGCAGTACTGGCAAGCCTGCGAACGGCAGAAACTATAACGAGTCTGCGGGCAAAAGACGTATGGCCATTGCTGTTTTCTGAGTTGGAAGAAAAAGATCTCAGCAAAGACCCCAAAGGAACACCTATCCGTGCAGAAGTTGCAATCTATACTGCATTGCGCTGCTATGCGCTGGCACAACAAGGCGTGGAACAATCTGCGTATGCTCCAGCCTGGAACGGAAAGAAAGATACGGATAAAAAAGCAGAAGGTACTACTTTGTTCCAGGCGCTATCTCAAATGAGATTGAACGCAAAAAATAGCGGGGCACTGGACCGAAGAGTGCATACACTACTTGCTACCAGGAATACTTCCAGTGTAATACGCTCCATAACCCAATTGGTCCAAATTATGAAATCCCAATATGGGGATATAAAAGTGGATTATGCCCAGTTAGCCCAAGACCTCTACTATTTTACCCTGAGCTATGAAGCGGCCAATCACATCCGGCTCAAGTGGGGGCAGCAATATTATTGGCAATCTGCCAGTGCTAAAAATCAGAATGCGAGGGAAGAAAATGAGTAAAGAAAATCTATACGTTGATCTCCATGTATTGCAAACTGTCCCGTCTTCCAATATCAACCGAGATGATGCCGGATCCCCGAAAACAGCTCTCTATGGAGGCGTGACCCGTGCCCGGGTATCCTCCCAAAGCTGGAAACGAGCAATGCGCAAGGCGTTTTTTGCTGATAGCGACGGAAAAGAGTGGCTGAACAGTTTCAGAACAAAAAAGTTGCCCATGTTGCTAACGGCAAAAGTTCGGGAGAAAATGCCAGGTATTACGGAAGAAGAAGCCCTAGAAAAATCATTGACACTTTTAAAGACGGCAGGAATCAAGGTAGCTAAAGATAAAGCTACGGGAGAAATGCTTACTGGAGCATTAATGCTGGTGAGTTGCGGGCAGTTAGAAAAGTTGGCGAACTATATTGTGCATCATCCTGCGTTGCATGATGAGGATAAAAAAGCGATCAAAGAAGGATTTAATACAAATCCTTCCCTGGATCTGGCACTATTTGGCCGTATGGTAGCAGATGATCCGGAACTGAATGTGGATGCAGCCGCACAGGTGGCCCATGCCATTTCAACCCATGAAGTGATTCCAGAATTTGATTATTTTACAGGATTAGATGATGCGCAGACTGATGGTACAAGTGGCGCAGCCATGCTCGGAACCCTGGAGTATAATTCTTCTACGCTGTATCGGTATGCCAATGTCAATATGCATGAACTGGCGCATAATTTGGGAAAAGAATTGGCTGTCAAGGGCTTGGCACTATTTATTAAGGAATTTATCATGAGCATGCCCACGGGCAAGCAAAATAGCTATGCCAATAAAACCGTGCCTCAGTATGTAATGGTTACCATTCGGAGGGATACCCCGGTAAATCTGGTATCAGCATTTGAAGATCCGGTGGAATCCCGAAATGGGTATGTGACGCCCTCCATTAAACGCTTGGAAAAAGAATTGGCAAGTACATGTCAATGGGTGGATAAACCGTTGCTTACGGTAGTACTAACTAGCAAGGAAAGTACCGTAGAAGACAAAGCGGCGAACTTACAAAGCCTATTGGATACCGTAACCGATGATGTGAAAAGAGTGATGGCAGATGGACGTACTGACAATTAGGGCAAGCGCGCCTTTGCAATCGTATGGAAACCAAGCAACCTTTAATCGCCGTACCACCCATCACTATCCTACAAAAAGCGCAGTCATTGGGCTAGTGGCGGCGGCACTAGGCCTTCGTAGAGAGGACGCTGCTATACAGAGTTTAAACCAGTTGAAGTATGCGCTGCGGATTGACCAGGTGGGGCAGACGATGACGGATTTTCAGATAGTGGAAACCAATCGCCCTAAAAAAGGAGCGCGAAAGATCACCTATCGAGACTATTTACAGGATTATGTTTATATGATTGCACTAGGCAGTGAAGATATGGACCTGATCCGGATAATTTCGTATGCTCTTTTGCATCCCAAATTCCAATTATATTGGGGCAGACGGTCTAATCCCCCTGCTGGTGTCCTGCAAGTCGGTATGTTTAAAAATACTGACCCCATTGCTGTGCTAACCCATCTTTTGCCATGGCAGGCGTCTTCTTGGTATCAAAGAAAACAGAAAGAAGCTACCTTTGAAGCAGAATTGATTGCAGACAGTTCTCTTTTACCCCAAGCGCCCCGTACTATGATAAAGGATCTGGTGGGTTCTTTCGATCAAAGGAATAGGTTTCATCGTTATCGGAGTGTGGCAAAAACCCGGGTCACGTTGCAAAACCCACAGTATCAGGAACACGATGTTATGACCTATCTGTAAAGGAGTAGGGTGATGTATCTATCCAGAGTTGAAATAGATAGTCTGAATCGACAAAAAATCAAAGACTTGTCCCATCTGGGAGCCTATCATCATTGGGTGGAATCGTGTTTTCCTGATGAACTACAAAAGGACAGCGGTTACGGCATCTATGGCGGATTGACACCTTACGGGGTAAAGACTATTTATTGCTCCTTAGTGAGGAAAAACCTGACATGGTCATGCTACATCAGTATGGTGTTCTAGGCACGGCGCAAAGCAAGGATTATATTCCTTTTTTAAAACGGCTTGCTGCAAAACAAAAAGCCCGGTTTCGGTTAACGGCGAACCCTTCTTATCGAAAGTGCAAACAAGGGCAAGAAAAAGGAAAAGTCTATCCCCATGTTACCGTACAGCAACAAAGAAAATGGTTGCATGATCATGCTGCCAAGGCGGGATTTTCTGTGAAAGAAGACGCATTTGAAGTTGTAGAACGTACCTATCCGGTTCTTTACAAAGGAAATAAACGGGTACGGCTAAGCCGCGTGAGTTATGAAGGCGTATTGGAAATTACGGATCTGGAAAAATTCCGCAGTGCGCTGCTCCAGGGGATAGGGCGGGAAAAAGCATATGGAATGGGATTATTAACCATCATTCCTTTAGGATAGCGCTATGGCTATTTCTCGAATCAGCGTGGAAAAACCCAAACTCCATGTCCTAGGAAGGGTGGGGGATCGCATAAGCTTTATTTATTTGGAGCATGCTGTAATCAACCGCCAGGATAGTGCAATCAAAGTGGAAGATGCCAAAGGCATTGTTTATGTCCCTGTGGCCTTGGTCAATGTGCTGCTCTTAGGCCCTGGGATTGATGTGACCCATCGCGCTATGGAACTAATGGGAGACTGTGGCGTTGCCGTGCTTTGGGTGGGGGAACAAGGGGTTCGGCAATACGCCCATGGCAGACCTTTGAATCATTCTTCTCTTTTGCTGGAGCGGCAAGCCAAGCTTGTATCCAATAGCAAGAGCCGGATTGCTGTGGCCCGTAAAATGTATCAGATGCGGTTTCCCCATGAGGACGTGTCAGGTTTGACAATGCAAGAACTGCGCGGTAAAGAAGGAGCCCGGATCCGCAAGCTGTACCGTGCAGAGTCCAAACGAACGGGGGTAGCCTGGGATCGCCGAGAGTATAATGTAGAAGACTTTGAAGCAGGGACGCCCATTAATAAAGCCCTCACTGCTGGGCATCAAGCTCTGTATGGTTTGTGTTATGGCGTAGTTGCGGCGCTGGGAGCTTCTCCAGGCCTTGGGTTTATTCATACGGGACACGATCTGGCATTCATATATGATTTTGCCGACTTGTATAAAGCAGATTATTCCATTCCTATAGCTTTTGATATGGTGGCTGAACATGGCGATGACGATATTGCAAAGCACACTCGCCATGCTATGCGAGAAGTGTTTCGCAAAGACAAAGTAATTCTGAAAATGGTGGCAGATCTAAAAGAATTATTAAATCCAGATGGAGAAGAGATTAGCGGGGAAGTACTAAACCTTTGGGATGATAAAATGGGACTAGTAGATTTTGGTGTACAATATTACGAACATACGAAAGGAGAGGATCCTATGCTATGATCGTAATTACATTATCCAAGGTTCCCCCTGCATTGCGGGGCGATTTAACCAAGTGGTGCCAGGAAGTTCAGACCGGAGTTTATGTAGGCAATTTTAGCGCCAGGATACGGGACGCCTTGTGGGAGAGAATCCGAAAAAATATCGGCAGTGGGGAAGCAACGCTTGTCTACACTACCAATAATGAACTGGGCTATACCTTTGAGACGACAAGGCTAGATAAAAAAGTGGTGGATTATGACGGAATCCCGCTTATGATGTTACTGAAAAATGAAGAAAACGCGATTTCCTACGGTTTCAGCAAGGCGTCCAAATGGCATCGGGCAAGAAAGCTGCGGCAGTACACTCCGCATAAAGGGGCAAGTGCTGCACAAGAAAAAGAGGACATACCGAGTATTACGTCTATCGATTTGGAAACAACTGGACTGGATCATACCAAAGATGAAATTATCGCAATGGGGGCCGTGAAAACGGGAGCTGATAAAAAAGAGCAGTCATTTCTTCGGTATATTCGTATTGAAACGACCATCCCTCATTCTATCGTAAGCTTAACTGGAATTACAGATACATTACTACGAGACCAAGGAGTATCCCTTGAAACTGCTATTTGCGAGTTGTATGATTTTCTGGGGGACTCCGTCATAGTAGGATATGCGGCGGCCTTTGATGATAATTTTCTGCGAAGCGCTTGTAAAAAAGTGCAACATCCTCTTTTTAAAAACCGTATCGTGGACATCATGCCCATTGTTAAGAAGGACATGATGTTTTTAAAAAATTACAAGCTGACAACAGTATTACCTGCGTATCAAATCCAAAATCCTCATCCGCATGATGCGTTATCCGATGCAACCGCTACACTGCAGCTGGCTATGCAACTCATAAAAAAAGGGAAGTTGAAATTTTAAAAATGGCGTAGAGTCTGGGATCTTTTACTGTGTTCCCCACATACGTGGGGGTGATCCCCTGGTATTACTTGCCCTAGCCCTGGATCTCATGTGTTCCCCACATACGTGGGGGTGATCCCACAAGCGGAAAATGCTAGTAGCAGCGCGGATGGTGTTCCCCACATACGTGGGGGTGATCCCATTAAACCCAGCTTTACGGATGATGGCCCCGTGTGTTCCCCACATACGTGGGGGTGATCCTTGTGCCCGGCTGAGCGCCGCTTTGAGGTCTCTGTGTTCCCCACATACGTGGGGGTGATCCCGGCTTGCAGGTTGTACTTTTTGATAAGGTCTTGTGTTCCCCACATACGTGGGGGTGATCCCGATAAGGTGGGCTTTATAGCTTCCGTCCTCCCGTGTTCCCCACATACGTGGGGGTGATCCTGTTCCTTGAGTTGCTCTCGGTAGCTTTCTGGAGTGTTCCCCACATACGTGGGGGTGATCCTATTACTCTTGCCACAGATGAAGGCGTCTCTAAGTATTCCCCACATACGTGGGGGTGATCCTCTATGAGATGGTTAATCCGTACGCGCTGCGAGGTGTTCCCCACATACGTGGGGGTGATCCTTTCCGCCCGGTAGGAAAAATAAAAATGCGGTTGTGTTCCCCACATACGTGGGGGTGATCCTTGATGTGGATGATGAGCCGGGTGAAAGGGAACGTGTTCCCCACATACGTGGGGGTGATCCTATCGTGACAGCTACTGGGATAACTTGCAGCTCGTGTTCCCCACATACGTGGGGGTGATCCCAAAACCTGCAAGGCGGAAAAAATGAATTTCCGGTGTTCCCCACATACGTGGGGGTGATCCCTTGCCACCCTTTTTCCGTTTTGCCATCGCTTTGTGTTCCCCACATACGTGGGGGTGATCCTATCGTGACAGCTACTGGGATAACTTGCAGCTCGTGTTCCCCACATACGTGGGGGTGATCCCAAAACCTGCAAGGCGGAAAAAATGAATTTCCGGTGTTCCCCACATACGTGGGGGTGATCCCTTGCCACCCTTTTTCCGTTTTGCCATCGCTTTGTGTTCCCCACATACGTGGGGGTGATCCTCTTCCGCGGAAACGACTTCAATCACCGAAGCAGTGTTCCCCACATACGTGGGGGTGATCCTATGGCGTCAGCCAACAGTCTTGGAGCTGCTGGGTGTTCCCCACATACGTGGGGGTGATCCCAGCGTTTTTCTTGTATTCGTCCATATCCCCGCGTGTTCCCCACATACGTGGGGGTGATCCATAACGTGTGCCAAAGCGTCCTGCGGCTTTGCCGTGTTCCCCACATACGTGGGGGTGATCCTCTTCCGCGGAAACGACTTCAATCACCGAAGCAGTGTTCCCCACATACGTGGGGGTGATCCTATGGCGTCAGCCAACAGTCTTGGAGCTGCTGGGTGTTCCCCACATACGTGGGGGTGATCCTGGAAGCAGCAACGGACACAAAGCAAGGAAGAAGTGTTCCCCACATACGTGGGGGTGATCCTTCGACTGTGCGGAAGCTTGTTTAATCAGCCAAGTGTTCCCCACATACGTGGGGGTGATCCCATCTTCTGCGTATCTTATGGGATGGGATAGCCGTGTTCCCCACATACGTGGGGGTGATCCTCTCTGCTTCTGGTGCGTCTGCTTCATTTTTAAGTGTTCCCCACATACGTGGGGGTGATCCCACCAGGACATTCTGATGGGTTTTTCCAACCTTGTGTTCCCCACATACGTGGGGGTGATCCTTTGCTTAATTGGTTCTATTCGTTCTGTTGATGGTGTTCCCCACATACGTGGGGGTGATCCAGCCTGGTAAATCTTTTCTGTGATTTGCTTGGCGTGTTCCCCACATACGTGGGGGTGATCCCTCAGTTTATCAGCAGCTCGAATGGGCCATTGAGTGTTCCCCACATACGTGGGGGTGATCCTATGATTATGGCATTTAAGCTCAAGAAAAGATGGTGTTCCCCACATACGTGGGGGTGATCCTATTACTCTTGCCACAGATGAAGGCGTCTCTAAGTATTCCCCACATACGTGGGGGTGATCCTTCGTTTATGTAACTGAATGTTTCCATAGCATCGTATTCCCCACATACGTGGGGGTGATCCCAAGAAGAAACGGGGTTATGCTTCCACCCGGACGTATTCCCCACATACGTGGGGGTGATCCGTGCTTTAAGCCCGGACAACTTTACAAAGCTTTCGTGTTTCCAACATACTGTATATGATAAGCTACATTTACTTTTTCATTTAAGGAATGAGAAAAAACTGTAAATACACTTTGAAAGGCTATACCGTGTGTGCTATAATAAAACTCTCATGGATGGATGTCCGAGTGGTCGAAGGTGCTTGACTCGAAATCAAGTATACCGCAAGGTATCGAGGGTTCGAATCCCTCTCCATCCGCCATAAATTAAAAAGGGTCCTGAATTTTCTTTGGGTAGTGTTTTCTGTCAAGCAAAATTCCCCAAAAAGAGCATCGAATTTCCCCACTTTCA
>DXYB01000015.1 GCA_019416065.1 Acidaminococcus sp.
TATACCCAAGGGGAATCTCTAACCATATCCAACTAACAAAAAACTAACGCCGTCAAATTTTCTTCTCCCCTTGCCTTTTATGTCCATTTACTATAAAATAAACAAGAATGAAGCAGGATATGCTTTTTGTTATACTGAAAAATTCATGAGGGCTTGCTCCTTCGCCGCGCTGCTGGTGCTGGCTGCCGAGGGAGGGCCCTCTACTCTTGTTACGGGGAGATTATGATACCGGTTAAGATCACGATGCACAGCACGCCCCAAGGGCAGGAGGATACCCGTCCTATTATGTTAGTTGCTTTCGGACAGCTTGCGGAAAAAAATGGGACGACCTATGTGCGCTATGAGGAAAGCGCTGTAACAGGGATGGAAGGAACCCGTACCACGTTAAAATGGACAACGGATACGTTTACCATCATTCGTCATGGGCGCTATGAACACCGGCAAGAATACCGGCAAGGACAAAACAGCCAGTTTGCGTATAAAACGCCGTATTTTACCATTCCCATGCTGGCCTATACCCGTAAATTAACGATTTTGCAAGAATCTTCCCACTGGCAGGTGAATCTGTTGTATGATTTAACCATGGACGGTACCGCCAGTGGCAGCATCCGATTGCGCATTGATATTGAGGAGGAAACAAGCAGTGGACATGAAAAAAGTATTGGCTGATGCCGTGCAAGCGGCGGTACAAACAGCCATTGGGCAGGGAAGTCTGCAGAAGCCGGCACAGCCGATTCCAGCGGTGACGCTGAGCGTGCCACCCCGTAAGGAGATGGGGGATTTTGCTACCAATTTTGCGATGCAGGCAGCCCGGGTGTTTCACTGTGCCCCTAAACAAATTGCAGATGCGGTGCAAGCAAACTTGCGCTGCCCCCAGGTGAAAAAAATAGAAGTGGCGGGTCCTGGCTTTATGAACTTCTATTTAAAAGAAGACTGGCTGGCAGCCATGCTGCAAGGTATTCTGGATAAAGGCAGCGCCTATGGCAACCTGCCCATGCGACAAGACGAAAAAATCCAGGTAGAATTTGTCAGTGCCAACCCTACTGGACCACTACATATTGGTCATGGACGGGGGGCCGCTGTAGGCAGCAGCCTGGCAAATCTATTAAAAGCCGCGGGTTACCAGGTAGAACGGGAATACTATATCAATGACGCAGGCAACCAGATGCACAATTTGGCACTATCTGTGAATTACCGCTACCTGGAGCTGTATGGGATTCAGACCACTTTCCCGGAAAATGGCTACCATGGAGCGGATATTATTGATACCGCTAAACGTATCCAGAAAAAGTATGGAGAAAAATTCCTCCATATGCCGGAAGAAGAGCGACTGGAACAATTTCAGACGATTGCCAAGGACGAAAAACTAGCAGCCTTAAAAGAGGACCTGGAAGCCTTTAATTGCCATTTTGACGTTTGGTTCAGTGAACAGACCCTGCACGACTCCCACCAGATTGAAGCGGCGGTGGCAGCTCTGGCAGAAAAAAACTATATTTACGAGAAAAATGGAGCCAAATGGTTTAAATCCACGGCCTTTGGGGATGACAAGGACCGCGTGGTGGTACGGGATAATGGAATTTCCACCTATTTTGCGGCGGATATAGCCTATCACAAAAACAAGTTTGACAGGGGCTTTGATCGGGTCATCAACCTGTGGGGCGCTGACCATCACGGGTATATTCCCCGGGTGAAAGCGGCTTTAGCCGCTCTGGGCTATGATCCGGAGAAACTGGAAATCCTGATTCTGCAGATGGTGGCCTTGTACCGGGATGGACAACTGGTGAAATTATCCAAGCGTACCGGAAAAACCATTACCTTAAATGAATTGATTGAAGAAGTGGGAACGGATGCAGCCCGGTATTTCTTTGTGATGCGGAGCATGGACAGCCAGTTGGACTTTGATTTGACACTGGCAACGCAGCATTCCAATGATAATCCGGTATATTATGTACAATATGCCCACGCCAGAATTTGCAGCATCCTGCGGCAGATGGAAGAAGCCCAGATTCCGCTTAAGGAGCATCCCGACCTTTCTTTATTGCAGGAAGCCGGGGAAGTCGAGCTCATTAAGAAATTGGGGGATTATGAAAACCTGATTGCCACGGCAGCCCAGGAGCGGGCGCCCCATAAGATTGCGCATTATGTATATGAGCTGGCAGGATTGTTCCATTCGTTTTATAATCAGTACAGGGTACTGGGCGTGGATCCTGCCTTGCAACAGGCAAGACTGGCATTGATTACAGCCGTGGGCACTACCTTGCGCCATGGTTTAACGATCCTGGGTGTAACCGCTCCGGATCATATGTAACAGACAAAAGCGGAAAAGGGAGGAAGAAGATGACCAAGTATATTTTCGTAACGGGCGGTGTGGTATCGTCTCTGGGCAAGGGCATAACAGCCGCTTCTTTGGGGAGACTCCTAAAGAGCCGGGGGTACAAGGTAACCATCCAGAAATTTGATCCCTATATTAACATTGATCCGGGGACCATGAGCCCTTACCAGCACGGGGAAGTGTTTGTGACCGACGATGGGGCCGAAACAGATCTGGATCTGGGCCATTATGAACGGTTTATCGATATCAGTCTGACCCGCAGCTCGAATGTGACCGCTGGCCGGATTTATCAGTCCGTTATCAATAAAGAACGCCGCGGGGATTATTTAGGGCGTACTGTACAGGTCATTCCTCATATTACCAATGAAATAAAAGAACGGGTTTACCGGGTTGGCCGGGAAGAAAATGCAGATTTTGTCATTACGGAAATTGGCGGCACCGTAGGGGATATTGAATCCGAACCCTTTCTGGAAGCCATCCGCCAGGTGAAAAAGGATGTGGGCAAAAATGATGTGCTCTATATCCATGTAACGCTGGTTCCGTATATTACTGGAGCTGGGGAACTGAAAACCAAACCGACCCAGCATAGCGTAAAAGAACTGCGTGGCATTGGGATTACTCCGGATATCCTGGTTTGCCGCAGCGAAAAAGAAATCAGCAAGGAAATGCGGGAAAAGATCTCCATGTTCTGCGACGTGGATGTGGATGCGGTATTTCAATCCATCACGGCCCCCAGCATTTACGAAGTGCCCATGCTCCTGGAAGACCAGGGCATGGATCAGGTAGTACTGCGCAAACTGAATATGGAAGATAAACCCAAAGACATGGATGCATGGCATGCCATGGTTAAGAAAATCCTGGCGCCTCACAGCCAGAAATCCACGATTGCTGTAGTAGGCAAGTACGTGGAGCTGCCGGATGCCTATATCAGTATCGTGGAAGCCTTGAAACATGCCAGCTATTTCCATGATGCGGACGTGGATATTCAGTATATTAACGCCAGTACCTTGGAAGATCCCAAAGCAAACTACCAAGAAATCCTAAAAGGCGTGGATGGGATTTTAGTCCCCGGTGGGTTTGGTGATCGGGGCATTGAAGGTATGATTGATGCTATCCGCTACGCCCGGGAAAATAAGATTCCGTTCTTTGGGATCTGCCTGGGGATGCAGTGCGCCGTGATTGAATATGCCCGAGATGTGTGTGGCATGGAAAAGGCCAATTCCACGGAATTTGATGAAGCGACTCCCTATCCCGTTATTTATCTGATGCCGGAACAAATGAGCGTGGAAATTAAAGGCGGGACCATGCGGCTGGGGGCATATCCTTGCAAATTACTCCCCGATACCCAGGCTATGCAAGCCTATGACGCAGAACAGATCACTGAACGGCACCGTCATCGGTACGAAGTGAACAACGAATTGAAAGACACGCTATTTGCCAATGGTCTTGTTTTGGGCGGCACATTGCCCAATGGGAAACTGGTAGAAATCGTAGAACTGCCGCCGGAAGTGCATCCCTGGTTTGTGGGGGTACAGTTCCATCCGGAACTAAAATCCCGTCCTACGAATCCCCATCCGCTGTTTAAGGCGTTTATTGCGGCTGCGCTGTCCTATCATAAGGAACACGGCAGCTGCTAACCTTGTGGGTCTTTACGACAAGATGATTCTATATGCCTTGTGCCGAAAAAAGGAGGACGTTGTATGAACAGAGAATTATCCATGGAGTTTGTTCGGGTAACGGAAGCAGCGGCGATTGCCAGCGGCCATGGTGTGGGCCGGGGTGACAAAAACGAGATCGATCAACTGGCAGTGGATGCCATGCGGAAAACCTTTGATACCGTGCATATTAGCGGCACTGTGGTGATCGGCGAAGGGGAATTGGATGAAGCCCCTATGCTGTATATCGGGGAAAAGGTGGGCGCCGGTGGACCGGAAGTGGATATTGCGGTGGACCCGGTAGAAGGCACCAACCTAGTAGCCAAAGGACAGAACGGGGCCATTGCCGTAATTGCCATTGCGCCCAAAGGCTGCCTTCTTCATGCGCCCGACATGTATATGGATAAAATTGCTGTAGGTCCTCGTGCCAAAGGATGCATCAATATTGATGATCCTATTCATGTAAACCTGGAACGGGTGGCTAAAGCCATGGAAAGAAGCGTTAGCGACTTGACCGTGGTTTCCATGGACCGCCCTCGGCATAGACGGATTATTGAAGAAGTTCGGGCGGCTGGGGCCCGGATTCACCTTATTACAGATGGGGATGTGGATCCTATCGTGGAAGCGGGTGTGGAAGGATCCGGAATCCATATGTACATTGGCCGGGGCGGCGCACCAGAAGGCGTACTGGCGGCTGCTGGGTTAAAGTGCCTGGGGGGCGATATGCAAGCTCGCCTAGCTCCGGAAAACGAAGAAGAAACAGAGCGCTGCCGGAAAATGGGAATCAGTGATACCCGGCAGGTCCTGACCATTGATGATCTGGTCAAAGGGGACGACTGCATGTTTACGGCAACGGCCATTACGCCCTGCAATATGCTGCGGGGAGTGAATTATTTCGGTAATGGGGCCAGAACCCATAGCTTGTCCATGCGGTATAAGACCGGAACGGTACGGTTTGTGGATACGATCCACAGCTACGACCGGACGAAAATCAATATCAAACTGTAATACAGGAAATCGGACACCGAAAACTGCTTTATGTAGTTTTCGGTGTCCCCCTATAGAAAAAATATGAAGAATGAATTAGCAACACTGCTGGAAAAAGAAAAAAACTTACAGAAGGCCGCGTCACTCTGGAACGAGTCCCACGGTCCTTTTCTGCTGTCCGGACTTTTTTCCACGGTAAAGGCTGGCTTTTTGGCCGCTTTACAGGGCGCTACCGGGGCCGCAGAACCGTTAGTAATTTTAACGGCAAACCGGGAAGGGATCCGCACGCTGCGGCAGGAATTGGCCTATTTTTATCCAGACCTTGCCATGCGGGAATTATACCCTAAAAACCTGCTTCATGGCCAAATAGATACAAGAAACGAACAAATCCTGGCAGAACGAACCGCCGCTTTGGAAATGATCCGTAAAAAAGAACCAGGAATCATTTTTGTGACAGCAGAAGCAGCGATCCAGAAATATCCTGACCCAGATTCTCTCGTGCGAGAAAATATTACCCTGGAACAAGGCACTGTGCTGGAACAACCTCAAATCGTGGAAACTTTAGTAAAAGCAGGGTATGAGCGTACGGAACAAGTGGACACCATCGGCCAATTGGCCGTCCGGGGCGATATTCTGGATGTATTTCCCATCAATGGCAAGAACCCTGTGCGGGTGGAGTGGTTTGATAATACCATTGATGCCATTAAAGAATTTGATCTGGATTCCCAGCGGAGTATTACCAGTCGGCAGCAATTTTCTATTTTGCCCCTTACGGTGGAAAATGGTAAAACGGAGAGCTCCCTGTTTCAGTATTTTAAAGAAGAACAACTGGTGGTATTGGATGAACCGGTTGCGTTTTTTGAAGAATGCAAGAAGTGTTTTGGGGATAACCGGGAATTTGCAGACCAGCTATTTACACAGGAAAACGTGCTGGCAGACTGCAGCAAGGCCCATGTAGTGGTCATAAGTGACCTGGGACATCCTTTTTTCCAGGATGCGCCAAAGCTACATGTGCAGGTGCGGTCACTGGCCCCCTATAATAAGAATACCGGCCTTTTGGAAAAAGATTTAAAAAGCTGGCTGCAACAGGGTGTCCATCCCCTGATCATGATGGGAACCAAAGAAAAAGCCGCAGGCCTTGCCGACAGCCTGAAAAACGCCGGGGTGGATATGGCCTATAGCCGGCAGCTTGTGGTACCGGAAAAAGGTGGCCTGGTGGTAGATGGCAGCCTCACCAAGGGATTTTTCTTTTGGGATGAGCCGTGGCTTTTGCTTACGGAAAGTGATATTTTCGGTATGGAAAAGCGCCGCCGGATCAAGCATAAAAAGGGCATGGGCCCGGCGCTCCATTATTTTTCTGATATTAAAGCAGGGGACTATGTGGTCCACGATGTACAGGGAATTGGCCGCTATATGGGGGTCGAAACCATTGTCATTGATGGGGTGCATCGGGATTACCTTCAACTGCAATATGCCAACGGGGACAAACTCCATGTGCCGGTGGAACAGGTGGGTCTGCTGCATAAATATGTAGGGAGCGAGGGCGTGGCCCCTAAGCTCTCTAATATGGGGCGCACTGATTGGCAGAAAGCCACCAAAAAGGCCCAGAAAGCCATTACCATCCTTGCCACGGAACTGCTAAGGCTCTATGCCCAGCGCAAGATTACCCAAGGGTATGCCTTTAGCCCGGATACGCCCCTGCAAAAGGAGTTTGAGGCTGCGTTTCCCTTTGAAGAGACGCCGGATCAGTTACAAGCCATTGCAGAAATCAAGGCCGATATGGAAAAACCCGTGCCCATGGAACGACTTTTGTGCGGGGATGTGGGCTATGGTAAAACCGAGGTGGCAATCCGGGCGGCCTTTAAGGCCGTGATGGATGGCAAGCAGGTGGCCGTTTTGGCACCAACCACGGTCCTTGCCCAGCAGCATTTGCTGACGTTTACCCAGCGGATGGGGGCCTTTGGGGTGCAGGTGGAAATGCTCAGCCGGTTCCGGACGTACAAGCAGCAAAAAGAGATCATGGAGAAAGTCTCCCAAGGGCAGATTGATGTATTGATCGGCACCCACCGAATCTTAAACCCCGATGTGGCTTTTCATGATTTGGGCCTTTTGATTATCGACGAAGAACAGCGCTTTGGCGTAGCGCAAAAAGAACGGATCAAGCAGCGCAGTGCAGGGATTGATGTCCTTACCCTTTCGGCTACGCCCATTCCCCGTACATTGCACCTGGCTCTTGTCAAAGGGCGGGATATGAGCATCATAGAATCCCCACCGGAGGACCGCCTGCCTGTAGAAACCTATGTGGCAGAATATGATGATGGCATGGTACGGGAGGCCCTGGAGCGGGAAATTCGCCGAGGCGGGCGGATTTATTATGTGCACAACCGGATTGAGGGGCTCTCCCGGATCGCAGCCCGTCTTCGGGAATTGGTCCCTGGCATTACCATAGGTGTGGCCCACGGCCGTATGAGCGAAGACCAGCTGGAAGATGTGATGCTGGGATTTTTCCATGGGGATTTTGAGGTGCTGCTCTCTACCACGATTATTGAAAATGGCTTGGATGTCCCCCTGGCCAATACCATTATTATTGACGACACGGAAAATTTTGGCTTGTCCCAGCTCTACCAGATGCGGGGACGGGTGGGACGATCTTCCAGGCTGGCCTATGCCTACTTCCTTTACAAAAAGAATCGGGTCCTCAGCGAGGTTTCCCAAAAACGGCTCCAGGCGATTCGTGACTTTACGGAACTAGGGGCCGGGTTTAAGATTGCCATGCGGGATTTGGAAATCCGGGGAGCTGGCAATTTGTTAGGGGCCGAACAACATGGACAAATCGCCGGTGTGGGGTTTGATTTGTATTGCCGGTTATTGGAAAGAACGATCAATGCCCTGCAGCATGGGGACAACCCGGAAGAAGTGGTGCAGGATCCTTCCATTGAGATGAAGCTGGATGCCTATATTCCCAGCGACTATATTAATAACCCCCGCTATAAACTGGAAATTTACCAGCGCCTGGGAGATATGAAGTATGAAGACCGGGATGATTTCTTAGATGAGATCATTGATCGCTTTGGCACGCCGCCCCAGCAGGTGGTTAATCTGTGGCGGGTGGCGGCGCTACGGGATATTTGCCGCAAGCTTCGGATTACGGTACTATCAGTACGGGCGGGAGAAATACGGATAACCTTTGATCCTCACAGCAAAGCCAATCCGGAGGTTATCCAGGCGCTTGTCAGAGAATCCATACCCCGTGCTAATTTTGCCATGGTGCCCCAGCCCCAGTTTACTCTGAAAACCAAGGGGATGGAGGAAGAGCCACTGGCCTGGCTGGAAAAGAATCTGCCACGCATGCTATAATGACGCTAGAAACCCTGTAAAAGAAAGGAATACCCCACTATGGCAGACCGCTTTATGAAAGGTACATTGATCCTTACTGCCGCCGGGCTATTGGTGAAAATCCTGGGCAGCGTGAACCGGATTCTTTTGTCCCGCCTTTTAGGCGGGGAGGGAATCGGGCTGTACCAGATTGCCTATCCTTTTTACCTCATGCTGGTAGCGCTTTCCAGCGCCGGAGTTCCAGCAGCCATGAGCATTCTAATTGCCCAGAAAGTGGCACAAAAAGATTTTTGGGGTGCGCGGCGCACAATGGAACTTTGCGGCGGGCTAATGGCGTTTGTGGGCGTTCTCTTTGCCGCCTTGGCCTGGGGCTTGATTCCCGTACTAATTTCCCATGGCTGGGTAAAAGACGGACGGGCAGGATACGCCATGCTGGCCCTTGTGCCGGCAGTGGGGTTATCCATTCCCCTTGCTTGTTTCCGAGGATATTTCCAGGGCTTTCAGGAGATGACACCGACGGCGGTTTCCCAGATCGGGGAGCAGTTTACCCGAGTGATGGTCATGGTGCTGCTTGCCTATGCCCTTTTGCCACAGGGACTATCCAAAGCAGCCGCAGGGGCCGCTTTTGGCAGCGTGCCGGGAGCGTTAGTGGGGATTTTGCTGCTCCTTTGGTTTTATCAGCGTCAAAAAAAAAGGTATCCGGATAGTCCTTCCAACATGTTTCCCCAGCCCACTTTCGGAGAAACGGCAAAAAGGCTGCTCTCCCTAGCGCTTCCTGTAACGTGTGCCAATTTGATGGTGCCCATTGTGAGCGTGATTGAAATCCTTTTGGTGCCGGAGCGGCTATTGGTTGCTGGTTTTACGGTAGCGGCCTCCACCCGGGCACTAGGCTATCTATCAGGGATGGCCTTACCGCTAGTGAATATGGGCACCATTCCCACCAATTCCTTGGCGCTTTCCACGGTACCGGCCCTTTCAGAAGCAAAGGCCTTGGGGGATATGAATGCCCTAGAAAATAAAACAAAGCGGGCGTTTCGCTTTTTCTTGCTGCTCAACCTGCCGGCCGCCGTGGGCGTATATCTTTTAGGGACACCCATTGCCCAGGTGCTGTATGGAACGGTGCATGCAGGGCCTGTAATTACAGCACTAGCGCCAGCCATTTTATTCCTGGGCCTGCACCAGGTCACTACCGCCATGCTCCAGGGCCTGGGACATACCAAAATTCCTATGGCAAACATGTTCCTAAGCCTTTTGGTCAAGATCGCCGTGCTGTGGGTTTTGGTAGCAAATCCTGCGTATCATATCCTAGGCGCTGCCTGGGCAACGAATATCAATCTTGCTATAGCAGGCATTTTAAATCTCTTTTTTCTGGCAAGAAAAGAGCATTTGGCACTTCCCTGGAAAAGTTTGCTGCGGATTGCCTTAGCTTCTTTTTGTATGGCACTTGTTATAAAGACCATACAACCTTTTGTGTTCTGGGGCCCCCTGTTGCAATTGCCGTTTTTAGTACTTTTGGGGATGCTGGTCTATGGTTTTTGCCTATTTTTAACGGGAGAAGTGCGAGGGAAAAGGCTAGGAAAATAAAAAAGATGGTTTTTTTCCATCTTTTTTGCTGAAATTTAAAATTCTGCGTGCATTTTCACGCTGTTTGTGCTAAGATAGCTCTAGTAAAAGCACCGCTCGGGCGGCGCAATACCATTTAGGAGGATTTTTCTATGAACAAAAGTGAATTAATCGCCGAAGTTGCAGCCAAAACCGCACTGCCTAAAAAAGATGCAGAAAAGGCCGTAAACGCTTTTATTGAAGCAGTTAAGGAAGCCGTTGCTAAAAAAGAAAAAGTACAACTGATTGGCTTTGGGACCTTTGAAGCCCGCGTTCGCAATGCCCGTAACGGTAAGAATCCTCGTACTGGGGAAACCATCAAAATTGAAAAAGCCAATGTACCTGCTTTCAAAGCTGGTAAGGCTTTCAAGGATGCCGTAAACAAATAAAGCATCTTTATCTGCAGCCTGATGCTACGGCATCAGGCTGCTTTTGGTTTTTTGAGGGCTTTAGGGGTAGCGCCCGGAACTTTTTGAAAGGAATTGAACCATGCCAACTTCCCGCCGCAGACACGTGAATAAACTCTATCTTTTGGTGCTAGGGGTATTTTGCCTGCCGCTCATTGGACAGGCTGCCCATCACGGCTACCAGATTTACCAGGTTCACAAAGAAACCGTACGTACAGAAAAACGAGTAGAAGAACTAAAACAGAAAACCGCCGCCTTGGAAGAAGAAAAAAACAACCTAGGCGATCTTCGGTATATAGAAAAAGTAGCCAGGGAAGAACTGAACATGGTGAAAAAAGATGAAATTCCCTTGTTCATGATCAAAGACCAACCTGCAAAGACGGAGAAGAAATAACAGGAGGTGCCATGACAGAACCCATTCCAGCCCAAGATCCGATTTTGGCCATCTGCTATGACTTTGATAAAACCTTATCCCCAGATGATATGCAGGCCCAAGGCTATATCCAGTCCGTGGGCTATGACGTGGATGCATTCTGGAGAGAGTCCAATGCGCTAGCCGCAGAAAATGGCATGGATCAAAATCTTGCCTATATGTATTTTATGGCAGTAAAGGCCCGGGGCAAACTGGTGTTAAACCGGAAGGCCCTGCAGGAGTATGGCTCCAAGGTAAAGCTTTATCCTGGGGTGGATTCCTGGTTCGAACGGATCAACACCTGGGGACGGAAAAATGGGGTAGCCGTGGAACACTATATTATTTCCTCAGGGCTTCGGGAAATGATTGAGGGCAATAAAATTTCCAGGCATTTTAAGGAAATCTACGCCAGCTCCTTTTTTTATGACAAGGATGGGGTGGCAGTATGGCCTGCCCAGGCGGTGAATTACACCAATAAGACCCAATTCCTATTCCGGATCGAAAAAGGAGTCTTGGGGGTTAATGATCCCCGTGTCAATGATTACTTTTCTCCTGACCATTTGCGTGTCCCGTTCCGAAATATGGTCTACATCGGTGACAGCGATACGGATATTCCCTGCATGAAACTGGTGAATAGTTACGGAGGATATGCTATCGGCGTCTACGATGCGGAAAGCGGGGACAAAACCAAGGTGTATAAAATGCTCCAGGAAAAGCGGATCAAGTATTTTGTCCCTTCCGATTACCGGAAAGGGCAGCCGCTGGAGCAGCTGCTGAAAGATATTATTGGGCGCACCAAAACCAATGAAATTCTGGAAATGGCGCACTTTTCCTGTGAAAACGAGATGCAGGGTAACCACAATCCAATAGAAAATAAGCAACAAAAAAGCTGACCTATGGGATATAGATCAGCTTTTGCTTTTATTATAAAATTTGGTCGGGGCGACAGGATTCGAACCTGCGGCCTCTTAGTCCCGAACCAAGCGCGCTACCAAACTGCGCTACGCCCCGACAACAGTAATAAATATAATGCATCAGGCCTGTTTTGTCAAGGGCTTGCGGCCGTATTTCGGGAGAACTTCCAGCCGAATTTCAAAGGGGCGCCCCCAAGGCAAGGTCACATGGAAGTCAGCGTTTTTTAGGTAATAGGCATCGTGCTCGTCCTGGTAATAGGGGAACTTACGGCATAAGGAGAGAAAGATCTCATTGTACAATCCCAGTTCCCGGGCTGTATAGGACGTTGCTGCATCTACATAGTAACCGCCTCTTTCAGGATCCACCCCGTTTAATGGTGACAACATAGACATCCGGGGGCGGATCAATTTCTGGTAGGCCCAGTCGTCCAGAAAGCGGGCATAGGTAAATTGAAAATTTTTGCTATACAAGGCAGGAAGAAGTGCTTTGGGCAATACGCTTGCCTGACCGGTGACAATGGCGCCTTGTGCTGCCGCTGTACCAATGGCATTGCTGGCTGTATTCCAGCCGGAATAAGAGATAAGACGGGGCAGGGGCACGTCATGGGCAGCAAGGTAGGGGAGCAGGCAATCCCCTGCGGCAAACCGATCGGACAAATCCACCAGGGCGACGGGTTTTTGCGCCAATAAGGTTTTGATTTCCGTGCAGGCTGCTGCCGCTTGGTCGCTGTCTTTGGTGCCGCAGTAAATATACAGGATAAAATCCGCTGCATCTTGTGATTCTGTCAGTACCCCTCCTGCCAACTGTACTTTATCCTTTGCAATTTCCTGTAAGGTCTGGGGTACAAAGTGCAGGGTGTAGTGGGCCATTTCTGGGGAGCCATAGCAGATTTTGACCCGGGGCTGGTAATGAATGCGGCGACAAAAAATCCGGGAGGCGGCTAAAGCTCCCAGTTCGTCCGCGCCCTGGGATACTGCAATGGGAGGATGTACTGACAAGCGTTGCACCATCATCAGGGCGTGGTGCCGATTGTAGTTGGGCAGGCCATAAGGCTGGGCATCATCCTGCCCGATGGTAAGATCTGTCAGATTGTTTTGCGTGACAAAGGAAATCAGCTTTTGGTTAAAAGCATCGTTTTTCCAGTACAGGTTCAAATATTTCCACTTGAGTGCCATGGGAATGGACTGCTGCACCTCTTCGTATTGCGCTTTGTCATAAGGCAGCCCCTGGCGCTTTTTGTCCATATTGGTGGCCCAGGTCATCAGCTGCCATTGATACCACCGATCTGGCAACAGATGATCGGTGATAAGTAGCCGTGGAATCACGCTGAATAGATAGAACTGCTTTGCTGGGTTACGTTTCTTTAAGTCCTCCAGATAGGTGAAAAAGGCATCTGACTGTGTATCACCCAAGGGCTGCAGACGGGATTGCAAGAGGCCCCCAAAAAGCAGTAAATCCGTGGAAAACAGCATGCCCGTTTGCTGGGGCAAGTTGGCTTCCACCCAAGTCTTTAGCGCAGGAATATTGGCAGGCTCTTCATAGTGATCCAATAGCCTCTCGGGAGGGGGTGTAAATGTGATACCTCCTAGCGCCCCCAGCTGCATAGTAAAATCCTTGCAAGGTGGTCGCCCGTCAAGGGGAAGCAATAGCCAATTTTCGGCAGAAGGTAAGGACGGGAGCGCATAGTCCGTGCCCTTTGGCCCATACGTTTGGTAGAGGGATGCGGCCAAGGTGTATACCAGGCAGCAAACAAGTACCCACTTCCTTTTCATGGTGACCTCCTTTTTTCATGGTATAATACTTTATATTATACCGTACAGGAGAGGATTTGTGCATGAGAATCATTACGGGAAAAGCCCGGGGGCTGAAACTTGTGACACCTAAAAATTACCTGGTGCGCCCTACGGCGGATCGGGTTAAAGAAGCCCTGTTTAATATTATCCAAATGAGACTATCCGGTGCAGCCGTTTTGGATGCCTTTGCCGGCACGGGAAACCTGGGCCTGGAAGCTTGGAGCCGGGGCGCAGAGAAAATCGTGTTCTTTGACCAAAGCAAGGAAAGTTTAAAACTTGTGCTGGCCAATGTGCAAAAAGCCAGGGCAGAACAATCCGTTACCGCTATCCATACCGATGCCATCAGCGGGATTGCCATGCTGGAACGGAAGAAGATGAAATTTGATATTGTTTTTTCCGATCCTCCCTATGATAAGGGGCTAAATGAAAAATTGTACAGGGCTCTTTTGGTGCATAAAATTCTAAAAGACGGAGGGCTTTTGGTGCTGGAACATTCTCTCACAGAAGACCCTGGGACCTATCTACAGGAAGGGACACTCGTTCGTACAGAAAAGTATGGAGATACAAAAATATCCTTAATTTTGTGGAAATCATAATCTAGATTTGTTATAATGAAAACTAACAGAAAAGTTTTAAGTGGAGGGTTACAGTGCGAAGAGCAGTTTGCCCGGGCAGTTTTGATCCGGTAACCATGGGACATTTGGATGTCTTTGAACGTGCCAGCAAAATGTTTGACGAAGTGATTGTCAGCGTTTTTGTGAATCCGACCAAAGATCATGGGCTGTTTTCCATGCAGGAACGGGTGGATATGATCAAAAAGGTCACTGCCCATATTCCCAATGTGAAGGTGACGTCGTTTTCAGGGCTATTAAACGAATTCTGCCAGCAGCAACGAGCACCCTTTATTGTACGGGGCCTTCGGGCTTTTACAGACTTTGAATACGAGTTTCAGCGGGCACTGCTTATGAAAAAGATTGACAGCAACCTGGAGACCGTATTCATTATGACAAACGCCAAATATTCTTACCTGAGCTCCTCCGGCGTACGGGAAATGGTATATTTTGGCGGCGATATTACAGGTTTTGTTCCGGACTGCATCCGGACCGAAGTTATGGCAAAAGGAAACCGAAAAGAAACGGTGCCACAAAAAAAGGAAGGATGAGAGTCATGGAATTGGACAAAATTTTGGATGAACTGGAAAACGTACTATCGGAAGGCTTTCGGATCCCTTTGGTCAATAAAGTTGTAATTGACGAAAATGAAGTCAGCATGGCGCTGGATAAACTTCGTGCTGCGGTGCCGCTGGAAGTCAAACGGGCCCGTGATTTGCTGGAAGAACAAAAGAACATCATTGAAAAATCCCACCAGGAAGCAGAACACATTGTGGAACAGGCCCATGCTGAAGGAAACCGGATTGTGGACCTGGCAAAGGCAGAAGCGGATCGTCTGGTGCGGCAGGAAGAAGTGGTTAAGGCGGCCGAGGACAAAGCCAATGGCATCATTGCCACCACCCAGCAATACGACCGGGATATGCGCGCAGCGGCGGATGCCTATGCGGATAAACTCCACAGCGAATCCATGCAGTATGCGATGGACGTATTTAATTATTTGGAAGAAAACCTCAACAAGACGCTAAATGCGGTACGGGATAACGGGGCCGCACTAAAATCTTCCTATGATGCAGAGCATGAACAGCTGCAGGCACCGGGAGATAAAAAATAATATATAATAAGGGCAGCCAGTGATAGAAAGCTATCGCGGGCTGCTTTCTTTATGGAAAAGAATCGTCCTTTTAAAATGTTACGATTCGCCGCTGATACGTTTCAAAAACGGGGAGAAAAGTTTCTAATTCTGTTTTAGAAATTACAAGAAATCAAATTGTATACAAAATACAAAAAAAGCAACCGTTTTCCCAGAACCCTGCTATAATAAGAACTGTAAGGGTTCACTAGAGATTATTTAGGAGGCGTTACAAATGAGTTTGTTTGAAATGGCAAAAATCCCAATGGAAAAAGCTTCTCAATTGATCAACCTGGATCCCAATGCAGAAGCAGTAATTTCCCAACCGGAACGTACTGTGGAAGTCAGCATCCCTGTAAAAATGGATGATGGCCATGTAGAGGTATTCACCGGCTATCGGTCTCAAAACAGCACCGTGCTGGGGCCTGCTAAAGGCGGCGTACGGTATCATCAGAACGTAACCATGGATGAAGTAAAGACCCTGGGCTTCTGGATGACCACCAAATGCGCTATTGCTGGTCTGCCTTATGGCGGCGGCAAAGGCGGCGTTATTGTTGATCCTCGGAAAGTTTCCAAGACCGAATTGGAAAAAATTACCCGTGGCTACATCGACAGAATTGCTCCGGTTATCGGCGAAAAACAAGACATTCCGGCTCCTGATATGAACACCAACGCACAGATCATGGCTTGGATGTGCGATGAATTCAGCAAAATCAAAGGCCAATATGAACCGGGCTTCATCACTGGTAAAGCCATCTCCATGGGCGGCTCCCTGGGCCGTACTTCTGCTACTGGCCGTGGCGTAATCACCGCTACGCTGGAAGCTCTGAAGAGAGAAGGCATTAAACCGGAAGAGGCTACCGTAGCCATCCAAGGGTTTGGTAACGTAGGTTCCTGGACTGCCAAGATTGCTAAGGAAAAAGGCCTGAAGATCGTTGCTCTGAGCGATATCAGCGGCGGGATCTATGACGAAAAAGGCTTGGATCCTGATAAAGTAGAAGCTTACGCAAAAGAACATGATGGCTTGATCAAAGGCTATCCTGGTGCAACCGCTATCACTGGCGAAGCTGTACTGGAACAAAAAGTTACTGTGCTGATTCCTGCTGCTATGGAACTGCAGCTGACTGCAAAGAACGCTGAAAAAGTACAGGCTAAGATCATTGTGGAAGCTGCTAACGGCCCGACCGATGCAGAAGCCGATGTGATCTTCGAAAAGAGAGGTATCCCCGTTGTTCCCGATGTGCTGGCTAACGGCGGCGGCGTTACCGTATCCTACTTCGAATGGGTACAGAACCTGTACAGATACTTCTGGACGGAAGAAGAAGTAGAAGACCGTCAGGAAAAAATGATGGTTAAAGCCTTTGCTAACGTCTATGACGCAGCTAAGAAATACAACACCACCATGCGTGTAGGTGCTTACATTGTAGCTCTGACCGCTCTGACTGAACCTCTGAAACTGAGAGGCGTCATCTAATCTAGTCAAAGCAACAACTGAATAAAAAAATCTCCGGCAAGAATTTGCCGGAGATTTTTTTACCATTATTCTTTTTCAGGTCCAAAGACCTTTTCTTTTAATTTTTTCCCGGTAGGCGTGGTGGCAAGACCCCCACCGGCGGTTTCCCTAAGAGCTGCCGGCAGTGCGTTTCCTACGCTGCGCATGGCCTCAATACATTCATCCACGGGAATGGCGGACGCAATCCCTGCAAGGGCCATATCGGCGGCAGAAAAGGCGATGACAACGCCGCTGGCGTTACGCTTGATACAGGGGATCTCTACCAAACCGGCTACAGGATCGCAGACCAGACCCAACTGGTTGGCAATGGCCATGGCACAAGCATGGGCGCATTGGCTGGGCGTGCCGCCTGCCAGTTCTACCAAAGCGGCTGCTGCCATACCCGAGGCACTGCCGCATTCTGCCTGACAGCCGCCTTCTGCACCAGCGATGCTGGCATTTTGCGCAATCACCATACCAAAAGCTCCGGCGGTAAAGATGCTCATCACCACGTCTTTTTCCGTCTTGCCCTTTTCTTCCAACAAGGTAAGCAAACAGCCTGGCAAAATACCGCAGCTTCCGGCGGTAGGCGTGGCAACAATCCGGCCCATAGAAGCATTGCACCCTGCAACGGAAAGAGCCCGCGCTATGGCATGGCTGATAATGGTTCCTGATAAGCCTCCCCCTGTTTTAGCGGTATACATGTTCATTTTGTAGCCTTCGCCGCCGGTGAGCCCGCTGGTGGACCGTTGGTCCTTTTTCTGCCCAAAAGCGACAGCGGATTTCATCACTTCCAGGTCGGAGGCCATTTGGTTATAGACTTCTTCCGGAGTTTTTTCCAGGGCTTCTGCCTGGTCTTTTAATACCAGTTCACTGATTTTTATGTGCTGCTCTTCTGCCGCGTTTACAAGTTCTGCAATAGAATGATAGTCAAACATGGAAACCCCTCCTTAAATGGCGCGGATTAAAATCACATTGGTTACGTTTTGAACGGAACGGATGGTTTCAATCATGCCCGCTGGAGGCATTCCGTCGATTTCAATGGTCATCATAGCAATACCGCCTTTAACCGGACGGGATAGTTTAAAGTTGCCGATATTCACATCTTTGTGCTTCTGCCACATGATATTGGTTACAGCAGCGATAACGCCCGGACGATCGTAATGGGGAACCAGGATGGTATTCCGCTCCCCGGTAAAGTCCACTTTCATGCCATCAATATAGTCCACACGGATATTGCCGCCGCCTATGCTGGCGCCCTGCATGGTGTGCTGGGTGCCGTTTACCCCTGTGATTTGAATGCGGGCCGTGTTGGGATGGCTGCCTGGAATTTCTGTGGGGATATAGGTATAGTGAATGCCCTCTTTGTCCGCAATGGAAAAGATATCCCGTATTTCTTCGGAGTAGCTGTGGTAACCCATAATGCCAGCCAAAAGTGCCCGGTCCGTGCCGTGCCCTTTGTATGTTTTGGCAAAGGAACCGGAGAGCTCAATCCGTACTGTCAGGGGATTTTCCCCATTCATGAGCTTATTGGCAACTCGCCCCAGCCGTACGGCACCCGCCGTATGGGAGCTGGATGGCCCGATCATTACGGGCCCGATAATATCGAAAATGTTCATAACGTGACCTCCTGCTATAAAAAGCGCCCCGTCACTCCCTGTCCGCTTTGACAAATCGGCGGTACGATTGAAGAGGAGGGGAAGGCGGGACGCAATTTTAAAAATTATTTTTTAATCCAGGACTTGTAGATTTTATCCACGATCACAGCGATGGCATTATCCCCGGACACGTTGCAGGCGGTACCGAAGGAATCCTGGGTAATGTACAGCGCCACCATCAAAGCACAGATAGGCCCATTGGGATCCCCAGCCTCTTTGCCAAAGATCATCCACAAAAATGGCAGAGCCGTCATAATGGAGCCACCAGGAGCACCGGGGGACGCTACCATGGCTACCCCTAGTGTCATGATAAACGGAATGACGGTACCCAGATGAATGGGAATCTGGTACATCAGGCAAACGGCAGTAGCGCAAGCCGTAATGGTAATCATGGACCCGCACATATGGATATTGGCACACAGCGGAATTACAAAGTTCCGGATCTGTTCGCTTACACCATCGGCTTTGGAACATTCCAGGTTAACTGGAATGGTGGCCGCGGAGGACTGGGTACCAACAGCCGTGCAGTAGGCAGGAATCTGATTTTTCATTAGCGTCAAAGGGTTTTTCCCGGCGATGGAACCAGCAACGATAAATTGTACCACCAGTAGAATTAAATGCATAAGGATAACGACCAGGAATACTTTCCACAAAACACCCAGGATGACAAAGGTCTTGCCGGATTTGGTCATGTCTACGAAGGTCCCGCAGATATACAGCGGCAATAGGGGGACGATGGAGTGCTGCAGTACAACATCAATGATGGCACTAAAATCTTTAAACCAGTTGTACAAGGTATCGCCGATGGTTTTACCCCGCAGATTGGAAAGGCACAACCCGATGATAAAGGCCAAAACCACGGCAGAGATCGTATCCAGAACGGGCGGAATATTGATGGAGATATAGCTCTCCACGCCTTTTCCAGAGGCTTGCGCCAGTTCTTCCAGGACTTCGCTGCTAATGAAAGAAGGAAAGAGGGTATCGGCTACGGTAAAGGAGAATGTGCCGCCGATGAGCGTAGAGCCGTAGGCAATAAGGGCCGTGGTTAAAAGGAGTTTCCCGGCGCCTTGGCTAAGGCCTGCAATCCCCATAGTCACATATGCCAGAATCATCAAAGGAATAACGAATTTTAGATAATTGCTGAAAATGCTGGAAAGGGTGACTACCGTTCGGCAGACGGGATCGGGCAAATACTGTCCAATCAGAATACCGAGAATGATGCCAATAATGATTTTTGGAACTAAACCGAGCTTCAATGAAAAGACCTCCTCTGAAACACCAAATAGAATTGTACCGCCAGTAGACATAATTCGGTTTGATTTTTCTGTCTATTAAGTGTACTATAGCTATAATTATAATTCAAATTTATAAAACAGATTTATATGATGAAGTATTTTAATACTATAAGGGGAATTTGGAAAAATGGAACTAAGGCAATGCAGAAGCTTTCTGAAAATTGTAGAATTGCAAAGTTTTTCTAAGGCGGCGGAGGCATTAGGATACTCACAGTCCGCTCTAAGTGTACAGATTCGTTCCTTGGAGAAAGAACTTCAGGTCCGTCTCTTTGATCGCCTGGGCCATTCGGTGACAGTTACACTGCAGGGGGAACGATTGGCCAGACGGCTCATTCCCATCCTTCAGGAAATCCAGGACGTAAAGGACACCATGCAACATCGTCCGCCCACAGAAGATCTTCACGTGGGCATGATCCAGAGCTTGTGCCAGGCACGGATGGCTAAGGTGATGCAGTACTTTGCCAAAAATTATCCGTCCCTTCATATTACGGTGACGCTGGATTCTCCCCGCAATTTACTGGATGCGCTGAATCACAACCAGGTAGATCTGGTGTATGTGGTGGACCAACCGATTTATGATGTAAAATGGGTTAAGGTGATGGAAGTTCCGGAAGATATTGTCTTTGTGGGGTCCAAGGATTCCCCCCTTGTGTGGCGCAACGAGGTACCGCTTTTGGAAATCATCAAGCAGCGATTTTTTCTTACAGAAAAAAAGGACAACTACCGGCACAGCCTGGATCAATACCTGGCGGCTCGGCAGTTGTCCGTGAAACCTTTTTTGGAAATCGGAGATACTGCGTTTATTTTGGATTTGGTGCGGCATAATCTGGGGATTAGCTTGCTGCCCCGCTATGTGATAGAAAATAGCACCTTTCGGGAATGGGTAAAAATTATCAATGTAAAAGATTTTAGCATGCATCTGTATCGGCAGCTGTTCTATCATAAAGATAAATGGCTGACACCTGGCATGCGGGCGTTTTTAAACCTGGTGCCACCGGAAGAACGGCTAAAAGATGCGGTTACGTGGCTACATGCGAGCGCATCCGATGCCAGCCTTCTGCAAGACCCCAAGAAATGAAAAAAACCAGGAGATAAAAAAGCGGCATAGAAATATTTTCCAGCCCGTACCTATATTTTAGGGCTAGATACGCCAATTGATCAATGCACACCGGATGGATCAGGTAAATGACAAAAGACCGCTCACTCATTTGCTGCAGGGCTGTTTTACAGGGATAGCGCCCGCTAGCCAGTACCATACTGAAGAAGAAAATCGCGGCGATGGTATACACCAGTCCCGGCAGGGAAAGCTGCTGCAGAAAATTGATGGTGGCTTCATAGGGCATCCCCCAGCGGAAGGTCCAGCGATAGAACCAGTAGGTATTACAGGCGGCGCTAAGGCAGAAAATAGCAGTGACCAGCGCTTTTTTTTCTGTGATGAGCCTGTAAAATGCCGCATAGTGCCGGGCCACAATGCCCCCTAGCAGGAACACGAAAAGATAGAACAGGGGCAGATAATTTAGGCGATAGTTTAACAGGTTGAGCAAAAACGGATAGCGTCCAACCCAATTGGGATAGGTCCAGAAATGTAGGCTAACATAATATAGCCATACCTGGAGCAAAAATAAAAGCGGTACAGAAAGCCGTAGTCCCACGGCTTCCATGCCGCGGAGCAACTGGCGCCACAAGGGGAATAACAAATAAAACCAGAGTAAGATCACAAGAAAATAAATATGATATTCCGCTGTGCCGAAAAATAGACAAAATAAAATATTTTTTGGAGAAAGAAAACTGATATCACGAGCCGCGAAGGCATTATAGCATAAATAAAACAGGGAAAAGCCCAGATAGGGCAGTCCGATGCTCTTTAGCCGCTTTTGGAAAAATGCCTTGTAGGAAAAAGGGGCTTCTAAAGGTATAGTATAAAATAGGCCATAGCCGGAAATAAAAAAGAAGGTGGGTACGCTATAGCGGCTTAGAATATTGGTCAATAGGACCAAAAGCGGACTGGCGGCATGGGCCGTTACTGCCATACTGCCCACATGGATGGCGATAACCCCCAGCATGCACAGGCCTCGCAGGTTGTCAAAAATGATGTTGCGTTCTTTTTTCACACGGCACCTCCGTTAGTATCTTCTTTATTATAGGGGGTAAGCCGCAGCACTACAAGGCTTTTTTTCTTGCCTTTTTGTGAATGCATGGCTACAATATAAAGGTTAGAACATACAGGAGGATCGGTTTATGCAGATCATTGTAGTGGGATGTGGCAAAGTAGGACGGACTATTATTGCCCAATTGATTCGGGAAAACAATAGCGTAACGGTTATTGACACGGATCCCCAAATCATCCGCAACATTTCCACAAATTATGATGTGATGGGTATTGTGGGAAATGGCTCCAGCTTTAATATTCTGGCCAAAGCGGATTTGGAGCATACGGATATGCTTATCGCTGTGACAGAAAGTGATGAGGTCAATCTTCTCACCTGTGTCATCGCCAAACTTAACAACAATGCCTGTCACACCATTGCCCGGGTACGCAGCCCCCATTATTCCGCCGAGCGCCATTATCTCCAGGCAGGGTTGAATTTGTCCATGACGATTAACCCGGAAATGGAAGCCGCCAAAGAAATCTCCCGGCTGCTGAATTTCCCTTCGGCCATTGAAATTTTTAGTTTTGCCAAAGACCGGATTGACATGCTGCGGTTCCGGGTTCCCAAAAATTCCATTTTGGCTACAAAACCGCTGCGGGAGCTGAGTGAACTTACCGCCAATCTTTTGGTTTGTATCGTGGAACGGGACAGTAATATCTTGGTTCCTAACGGCAATACCGTGATCCAGGAAGGGGATATCCTGAACATTATTGCCATGCCCCGGGATGCCCAGGCGTTTTTCAAAAAGATCGGTGTGCGTACCAATAAATGCAAGAACGTAATGATTATCGGTGGCGGGGATATCAGCTATTACCTGGCTAAAATGCTCCGATATAACAATATCGACGTTAAAATCATCGAAAAAGATATGGCGCGCTGTGAAGAACTAGTGGAAGAGATTCCCGATATCACCGTGGACTGTGGCGATGGTACGGATCGGGAACTGCTTAGGGAAGAGCACATTGAAAATATGGATGGGTTTGTGGCTTGCACTGGCATGGACGAAGTGAACGCCATCATTTCCATGTATGCCATGAAGCAAATCAACGGCAAGGTGGTCACCAAGGTGAACCACGTGGATTTTGACGACGTGATGGATGAATTGCAGCTAGACAGCGTGGTAAATCCCAAAGAGATCACGGCCCAGCAGATTATCCAGTACGTACGGGCGGCGGGCAACAGTATGGAATCCAATGTGGAAACTTTGTACCGCCTGATGAACGGGCAGGTGGAAGCCTTAGAATTTTACATTGACCGGGAGTCCGCTGTTACCGGGCCTAAACTCGTGGATATGCAAATCAAAAAAGGCGTCCTGATTGCAGGGATTGTCCGGGAAGGGAAACTCATTATCCCCGGAGGGCAGGATAGCTTTCAGGTGGGGGATACGGTGATCGTGATAACCATTCGTTTGGGATTCCATGATATTGAAAATATCCTGTCCTAGGAAAGGAAGGGATGGATTGTGAATTGTCCTGTGATCTGGCAGGTGATCAGCTGGATCCTGTTTACGGAAGGGTGTTTGTTGCTCCTTCCCTGCGTGATTTCATTGATTTATAAAGAAGACCAGGGCATGGTGTACTTTGCCCTGGCGCTTATTGCTATTGTGGTGGGGTATGTATTATCCAGGCACAAGGTGAAAAATAAAGCCATCTACCAACGAGAAGGGTTTGTGGCTGCCGGTTTGTCCTGGATTGTGCTGTCATTATATGGGGCCATTCCCTTTGTCCTTACAGGGGAAATTCCTAAGTATATTGATGCCTTGTTTGAGATTGTGTCCGGCTTTACCACTACAGGCTCATCCATACTGCCCGTGGTGGAAAAGTTATCCCACACCTCCCTATTCTGGCGGAGTTTTTCCCACTGGATCGGGGGCATGGGGGTGTTGGTCTTTATTTTGATGCTGGTGCCGTCGGAACAAGGCGGTACCCAGATGAATTTGATGAAAGCCGAAAGCCCTGGGCCGGAGGTAAGCAAATTCGTACCCCGTGTGCGGGATTCTGCCATTGTGCTGTACCAAATCTATCTAGGGATGACCCTGGCCATGATTGCCCTTTTAGCCTGCACCGGGATGAATTGGTTCCACAATCTGTGCATCACCTTTGGTACGGCGGGCACAGGAGGATTTGGCCTTTTAGGGGACAATTGCGCATCTTATACGCCGCTGCAGCAGTGGATTATTACTGTCTTTATGATTGCCTTTGGGGTAAATTTTAGTTTTTATTACCTGCTGCTGATTCATAAGGCTAGGACTGCCTTTTCCATGGTGGAAGTCAAAACCTATCTGTCCATTATTTTGGTAACCGGCCTTTTGATTGCGCTTCAGATTCGGGACCAGTTCAGAACACTGGAAGAAACACTGCGGGCTGCGTATTTCCAGGTGGGCAGTATTATTACCACTACAGGTTACAGCACTGTGGATTTTGACCTATGGCCCAGTTTCTCAAAATGCCTTCTGGTGCTGCTTATGGTGGTTGGCGCCTGCGCAGGCAGTACTGGCGGGGGGACCAAGGTGAGCCGGGTTGTTCTGGTTTTCCGTTCCATGTATACAGAATTGGAACAATTGCTGCATCCCCACGCCGTCCAGCGGGTGCGGGTGGACGGCAATGTGGTGGATCCCAAGGTGTTAAATTCCGTGTATGTGTACTACGTGACTTATTTTTTCATCCTCTTTTTGTCGGTGGTCTTAATCAGCCTGGATAATTTTACCTTTGAAACCAATTTTACGGCGGTAGCAGCGACCCTCAACAATATCGGCCCTGGGCTTAGCGGTGTGGGACCTACACAGAATTTCAGCGCTTACAGCGGGTTTTCCAAAGCTGTCTTGATTTTTGATATGCTGGCGGGGCGTTTGGAACTGTTGCCCATGCTGGTTCTGTTTTACCCAAAGACCTGGTGTCGCAATTAACCATCTGTAGTAGTCCAAATTGCCCTAAAGCAATTGTGGGTAACGCTACACATGGAATATCTACAACTGGAAAAAATGTGATATAATAAGGGCGGAATAAACTCCTTAAGGTAGGAGTACAATAGAGTTTAGGGAGGTGCTTTTATGAGAGGGTATGCAATGCTGTCCATTGGAAAATCGGGATGGATTGAAAAAGAACGCCCTGCCTGCGGCCACATGGATGCCATTTGTAAGCCGATTGCAGTCGCTATTTGTTCTTCGGATGTTCATACGCTGTGGGCGGGTGCCTTGGGCGATCGGCACAATATGATCCTGGGCCATGAATGCTGCGCAGAAGTGGTAGAAGTCGGTGATATGGTCAAAGACTTCAAACCTGGCGATAAGGTTCTGGTTCCTGCCATTACCCCGGATTGGAACAGTGAAGCTGCACAGGCCGGTTGGCAGCAGCAGTCCGGCGGTTTGCTGGGCGGCTGGAAATTCTCCAACTATAAAGACGGCGTGTTTGGGGACTTCTTCCATGTGAACGATGCCGATGGCAACTTAGCGCATCTGCCTGACAGCATGGATCCCATTGATGCCTGCATTTTGTCCGATATGGTTCCTACCGGTTTCCATGCCGTGGAACTGGCCAATGTGCAGTTTGGGGATACGGTGCTGGTTGTTGGGATCGGCCCTGTAGGCCTAATGAGTGTTCGCGGCTGCGCTTTGCGGGGCGCTTCCCGGATCATCGCCGTGGGTACACGGCCAGTTTGCCGTAAAGTCGCTAAACAGTTTGGTGCCGACGAATTTATCAGCTATAAGGAAGGCCCAATCGCGGAGCAGGTACTCAAACTCACCGGCGGCAAAGGCGTGGATCGGGTATGTATTGCTGGCGGAACCGTGGATACCTTTGCGGAAGCCATTAAATGCCTGAAACCTGGTGGCGTGATTGGTAACGTGAACTATCTGGGCAGCGGCGACTATGTGAAAATTCCCCGTACAGAATGGGGCTGCGGCATGAGCAACAAGACCATTAAAGGCGGCCTGATGCCCGGTGGTCGTCTGCGGATGGAAAAACTGGCGAGCCTGGCTACCAGTGGACGATTGGATCTGCACGCAGAAGTGACCCATGTGTTCCAAGGCAAGGAACATATTGAGGAAGCACTCTTTATGATGCGGGATAAACCGGCTGATTTGATTAAACCAGTGGTTGTCTGGGATAAATAACCTATTTTGCGGGCTGCGCTTTTGTGGCCCGCAATTTTTATTGTGAGGAACCATGAAAGTATTGATTGTGTCCGGCTTTTTAGGAGCCGGTAAAACCACTTTTATCCAGCATCTCATTGCTAAGGCCAAGGATCACTATTTTGCCGTATTCGAAAATGAATTTGGGCAGACCGACGTGGATGCCAAACTCATCGGGCAAAATAAGGACATGAAAGTGTGGGAGATGACGGAAAACTGCGTCTGCTGCACCGGAAAAACGGATTTTATCACGTCTCTTTTTACCATCTCTAGTGCCGTAGATCCGGAAGTTCTGATTGTGGAGCCCACCGGGGTGGCGCGGCTGGGCAACTTGATCGCTAATATCACCGGTCTTCATTATGAAAAAATTCAAATGCTCCCGCCCATTGCCATTGTGGACGCAGGGAATTTCTTCCACGAAAAAGAGCGGTATGACGAAATCTACTTTGACCAGATTCAGCACGCCGCAACGATCATCCTTTCCAAATCAGAACAAATGACGGAAGAAGAGCTGGCGCCTTGTAAGGATGCTATGGATAAGCTCAATCCTGGGGCAGAAATCGTAACCGGGGACTATGCAAAAAAGGCGGACGCCTGGTGGGAAGGCTTATTGTATCGCTCGTTTGGGGAACCGTATGAACCCCATGGGGAAGAAGGGGCGCATACAGAACACGAAACAGGTCACGACCATGACCACCACCATCATCACGACCATGTCCCTATGGAAACGGTGACACTTACGGGCGTTGCCCTAGGGCATCCGGTGCAGCTGATGCAATTTTTAGATCTTATGGTGCGGGGCGCTTTTGGACAGATCCTCCGTGCCAAGGGATACCTTCCTTGTACCCCTCAAAAGGAAAATGCTGAGGAATGGATCCGCTTTGATGGAGTCAATGCCACCTGGCAGATTACAGGCTTTCTGCCACAGGAAGAATCCAAGGTCACACTGATTGGTCCTAAGGTGCTGAAAGAGCGGGTGCGCCAATTTTTCACGGCATATACGCCATAGACGGTGTACCATGCAGCAAGAAAACCTTCCTCGTTGCGTATTGACCTGTCTTATGCTATGATTGGTATGCGAAAAACAGAAAGCAGGGAGAATGTATGTTATATATCAGTACGAGAGGAAAAACGGACCTGGTGAGTTCTGCGCATGCCATCAGTAGTGGCATGGCAGCAGATGGAGGATTATTTGTACCCAAGGAATTTCCTGCCGTTAGCCTGGCGGAAATTGATGCCATGCGGGAAGCCCCGTATAGCCAGCGGGCCTATACCATCCTTAGCCGTTTCCTGACAGATTACAGCGAAGCAGAACTAAACGATTGCGTGAATAAAGCGTATAGCAAAGAGCGTTTTGGGGATTTTCCGGCGCCGCTGCATCTTTTGCGCAATGACCTGGATGTCTTGGAATTGTGGCATGGGCCGACCTGTGCGTTTAAAGACATGGCTTTGCAAATTTTGCCGCAGTTTCTCACCAAAGCCGTCAAGAAAACCGGGGAGCAAAAGAAACTGGTGATTCTTGTGGCGACTAGCGGTGATACCGGTAAGGCGGCCATGGCAGGCTTTGCCGATGTCCCGGAGACAGAAGTCATTGTCTTTTATCCTGAAGAAGGCGTCAGCGATGTGCAGAAGCTTCAGATGGTGACCCAGCGGGGAGACAACGTGCATGCGGTAGCAGTAGAAGGCAACTTCGACGATGCCCAGACCGGGGTAAAAATCCTCTTTGGCAGTAAAGCACTAGAAGAAGAGCTTAAAAAGCACGGATGCGCTTTCTCGTCCGCCAATTCCATTAACTGGGGACGGCTGGTGCCGCAGATCGTGTATTATTTCAGCGCCTATGCCGATGCAGTCAATAGCAGCCGGATCGAAAATGGGACTCCCATTAATTTTGCCGTGCCTACGGGAAATTTTGGCGATATCCTAGCCGGATACTACGCAAAACTTATGGGATTGCCCGTGAATAAATTTATTTGCGCTAGCAACAGCAATAATGTATTGACCGACTTCTTTAACACCGGCGTCTATAATCGGAACCGGGCGTTTCACAAGACCATTTCCCCTTCCATGGATATTCTCGTATCCAGCAACCTGGAACGGCTCTTATTTGAGGAAACAGGCCACGATGCCACCCAAGTTGCCGCCTGGATGCAGGAACTGATGGATAAAGGGGAGTATACGGTAAGCGGTGCGCTGCAGAACCAGATCCTGAAAGATTTCTTTGGGACCTGGGTGGACGAAGTGGAGACCCGGGAAACCATTGGGGATGTGTTTAATAATTACAATTATGTCCTGGATCCCCACACTGCCGTTGCTTATAAGGCGCTGGAAAAGTATCGGACCATGACCAGCGATCCTACCTACAGCATTGTGCTCAGTACAGCCAGCCCCTTTAAGTTCAATGATGTGGTTCTTTCTGCCATCAATCCCGATGCCTATGAAGGCAAGACACTGGATCCTTTTGCTGCCATGCAGCAGCTAAGCCAATTGACCAAGCTCCCCATTCCTAAGAGCATGGAAGAGCTGCCTAACTTAGCCCGCCGGCAAAGTGACGTAGTGACAAAAGAAGGGTTACAAGCAGAAGTGCAAAAAATCCTGGGCCTTTAGTCCTGCCTGACAGAGGAGATAAGAGGAAACCTTCCTTTTTCTCCTTCTTTTTTCGTCAAACAGGTGAAATGGCATGTATACATCCTTATCAAAAAAAGAATGTAGGGGAGTCAAACGGAAAAATGGAAGTTACACAGATTACTGAAATCAGACGGAAGGTACTGACCATGCTGGCCCGGTTCACGTATGACGGGGTATTGCCGGACCATGTCTATGATATTTTGCATATTGTGCGGGAAGATACGCCTAGACTGCGCTGCTGCGTCCACAAAGAACGGGCCGTGCTGAAAGAACGGATCTGTATGGCGTTGGGCACCGATGAGGATCGGAACATTATCCAGGCGGCCCAAAAGGCCATTAGCGAACCTGTTGACAGAACGCAGCATATCATTGGCGTCTTGGAAGAAGCTTGTTCTGCCTGCCCAGTGAACCGGTATATGATCACCGATGTGTGCCGCCGCTGCCTGACCCACCGCTGCATGAATGGCTGTCCTAAAAAAGCCATCAGCGTGTACCAGGGACGGGCCCATATCGATTACGATTTGTGCGTGGAATGTGGGAACTGTAAACGGGCTTGTCCCTATGGTGCCGTGGCAGAAATCACCCGCCCTTGTGAAAACGCCTGCAAGGTGCATGCCCTGCATAAAGGCCGGCGTTCCAAGGCGGAAATTGATAAAAGCGTGTGCGTGGAATGCGGCGCTTGCCGCAACCAGTGTCCTTTTGGCGCCATTGAGGAACGCAGCCATATTGTTCAACTGATTACCGCCATCAAAAGCGGTAAAGAAGTGGTGGCGCTTCTAGCCCCTTCTTTTGTGGGACAGTTTGGCCTTAAGGTGCAGCCGGGGCAAATCATTACCGCCTGTAAAAAACTAGGCTTTTCCATGGTGAAAGAAGTGGCCGTAGGCGCCGATATGACAACCATTGCCGAAGCCGAAGAATTTTTGAAAAAAGTCCCTACCGGGCAGCAAAAGGTGCTGACCAGTTCCTGTTGTCCTGCATTTGTGGCCACCGTCAAGCGGCATGCCCCGGAGCTTGCTTCCTGCATTAGTGATACCGTAAGCCCCATGGTGGCCCGCAGCAAACTGGAAAAACATAATCATCCTGGTGCCTTGACCTGCTTTATCGGTCCCTGCATTGCCAAAAAGGTAGAGGCCAAGGAGCATCCCGAAGACATTGACTTTGTACTCACCTTTGAGGAACTTAAATGCATGATGGATGCCCTGGAAATTGATCCCAGCAAATGCGAATCAGATGCCTTCCATGCTGCCTCTTCGGTGGATGGCTGCTCCTTCCCCCAGGCGGCTGGCGTAAGTACGGCAGTGAATGACTACACGGAAAAACAGTATGGCGTGACCGTCAAATCCCTGTATTGCAGCGGTCTGGAAGAATGTCTACAGGCACTTAAAGATTTTCAAGCTGGCAAACTGGACGTGCAATATATTGAGGGCATGGCCTGCGTAAAAGGCTGCTTAAATGGCCCCAGCGCTATTTCTGACCCAGGAATAACCCGGGTGCTCTTGAAACGGTTTGCGGCAACCACGCAAATGCAGTCCTCTGGCGAAAATGCCCTTGCCGTGGATGGCGTGAAAAACGTGGATATGGAGCGGGTTTACTTGCGAAAGTAAGACGCGATCCAGCCTTGAGAAAATGCATATAGTGTGGTAAAATTAACAATTATGAGTCGTTTCGAAGATGCCGGGGTTCCTGGCATTTTCCTATAGAGATGGAGGAATCAGTATGTCAGGACATTCCAAGTGGGCCAATATTAAATTCAAAAAGGGCAAGGCCGATGCCCTGCGTGGTAAAATCACCACAAAGATCGGCCGGGAAATCACCATCGCCGTGCGCATGGGTGGTTCCGACCCCACTGGCAATATGCGGTTGAAATTGGCGCTGTCCAAGGCCAAAGCCAACAATATTCCCAAGGACAACATTAAACGAGCCATCGCCAAAGGGGAAGGCGCTACCGGCGGCGCTGACTACGAGCAGATTACCTACGAAGGCTACGGGCCCGCAGGTGTGGCCATTATGGTGAACGCCCTTACGGACAACCGGAACCGGACGGCGGCGGATGTGCGGCACGTCTTCAGCAAGGGCGGCAATATGGGTGAAAATGGCTGCGTGAACTGGATGTTTAAGAACAAAGGCATTTTCACTGTGGAAAAAGAAGGTGCCCCCAGCGAGGATGAAGTGATGGAAGTCGCACTGGAAGCTGGTGCTGAAGACATGGAGACAACGGATGACGCCTATGTGATCACCACGTCCCCGGATGACTATGACGCCGTGGAAAAAGCATTGGCAGATCACCATATTGAAGTGGCTATGGGGGAACTCTCCCTTGTTCCTGACAACACCATTGCAGTCCAAGGTGAGGACGCAGAAAAAATCCAAAAGATGCTGGATGCGTTTGACGAATTGGACGATGTGCAGGACGTTTATACCAATGCGGACCTGCCGGAGGAAGAATAAGCAGCCCAAGACCGGCTAAAGGGAGATCCCTTGGCCGGTTTTTATTTATCAGGAGGACGCTATGCTGGCATTAGGGATTGATCCCGGTACGGCCATTTGCGGCTACGGACTGGTACGGCTGGAGCGCAGCCGTTTATTGCCCGTAAAGTATGGAGCCGTATTTACCGACAAAGATACCCCCATGGAATTGCGGCTGAAAAAAATCTACGAAGAACTTACTGCCCTCATTGCGGAATACCAACCGGATTTTATGAGCGTGGAAAAATTGTTCTTTAACCGCAATGTGACAACAGCCATTACCGTAGGAGAGGCAAGGGGCGTGATCGTTCTCACTGCGGCCATGGCTGGGCTGCCGGTGTTTGAATATACCCCGATTCAGGTGAAACAGGCGATTACCGGCACCGGACGGGCGGATAAAAACCAGGTGACCTATATGGTGCAAAAACTGCTGCATATACAGGATAAACCCAAACCGGATGACGTGGCTGACGCCCTGGCTATTGGCATTACGGGGCTCAATTTTATCCGGGAAAGAGAGTTAAAGGAGCGTCTGGGATGATTGGATTTGTAGCGGGACGGGTGGATACCATCGGCCCCAATTTCTGTTTGGTAGAAGCCCAGGGCATCGGCTACCGGATTTTTATGAATGCAGGGGATTTGTCCCGGCTTCACCCGGAAGAAAAAGTAAAAATCTATACCTATCTCTCTGTGCGGGAAGATGCCCTCCAGCTCTACGGCTTTTTGACCCGGGAAGGGTATCAGCTGTTTACGGAGCTCATCAGCGTCAGCGGCATTGGACCCAAAATGGCCCAGGGCATTTTATCCATGGCTAAGGCCGATGCCTTTTATCTGGCCATTAAGAACCGAGATATTAAGTATCTGGTGAAATTGCCCGGTGTGGGCAAAAAAACAGCGGAACGGATGCTTTTGGAATTAAAAGACATCACTGGCCCGGAAGAGATAGAACCAGATGGCGCCACAGGGACATTAACAGGCCTAGATACCAGTAGTGAACTGGGCATTGCGGCAGAGGGACTAGCCAGCCTGGGCTATTCCCAAGATGAAATTTCCGCTGTGTTAGGACGGATTAAGGTGGACCCGGATAGTAAAGCGGAAACGCTGATGAAACAGGCGCTGCGGCTGATGGCCGGGAGGAGCTAATGGAAGAAAATCGTGTCATTGCCGGGGACGCATCCCCGCAGGATGGGTGGCAGTACAGCCTCCGGCCTCGGACACTGGCGGAATATATCGGGCAAAGCAAAGTGAAAGAGAATATGCAAATTTTCATTCAAGCTGCCCTAAAACGCAAAGAGGCTTTGGACCACGTGCTGTTGTACGGCCCCCCGGGGCTGGGGAAGACGACCCTAGCCAATATTATTGCCAATGAATTAAATGTGAATATCCGTATTACAAGCGGCCCTGCATTAGAACGCCAGGGGGATCTAGCGGCCATTCTCACGAATTTAAACGACAGCGATGTGCTCTTTATTGATGAAATCCATCGCTTGTCCAAAACGGTAGAAGAGATTCTCTATTCTGCCATGGAAGATTTTGCCCTGGATATTATTATCGGAAAGGGCCCCGCTGCCCGCAGCGTCCGCTTGGATTTGCCCCGTTTTACTTTGATCGGAGCCACCACCCGGATGGGTTCCATTGCAGCCCCGTTGCGGGACCGGTTTGGCGTGATCTGCCATTTGGAGTTTTATACCCCGGAGGAACTGCAGATCATTGTGGAGCGGGCCGCCGATATTTTAGGGGCCAAGATTGCGCCCAAAGGGGCCTATGAAATCGGTCTCCGCAGCCGGGGCACGCCCCGTGTGGCTAACCGTCTTTTAAAACGGGCCCGGGATTTTACCGAGGTTGCAGGCGAAACGGAGATCACCGGGGCCATGGTGCAAAAAGCCATGCGCCAGCTGGAAATCGATGATTTGGGCCTGGACCAAAATGATAGGCGCCTTTTGTGGAAACTGGTGAAAGATTACAATGGTCGCCCGGTAGGCGTGGATACGCTGGCGGCGTCCCTTAATGAAGAAACAGAAACCTTGGAGGATGTATACGAGCCCTATTTGATGCAGCTGGGGATGCTGCAGCGGACGCCCAAAGGCCGGCAGGCCACGTTGCGGGCGTACCAGTATTTAGGGGTACCGTATCCGGATGAAAAAAATGGATAAGAAAAAAAGTCTGCTTTTCCTCGTGGTGTGGGCCCTCTTTTTGCTGCTTACTGCCTCTACCAGCTTTGCTGCGGACGGGGGCCCTTCCGTGCGGGTAGGCCTTGCGGTGGATCAGCTGTCTGCCCAGATTTCCAGCACGGGCAAAATCAAGGTAATGGCTGGTGGGAAAACCACTGTATTGCCGCCGGGGACGCATTTTGTCAGCGTCAAAGGAGGCAACTTCTATGCAGACCAGAAAAAATTGACCGGACGGCATTTGTCCCTTGTGGCGGATTCTGCCAAACAACCGATCTTGGTCAACGGGAAAAAATACCGGGGCGCTTTGACCGTACTGTTAAAAACGGAAAACAAATATCTGGACCTAGTCAATACGCTGCCCTTGGAGCAGTATTTGTATGGCGTTGTGGCCAAAGAAGTTATGCCCCTTTGGCCGGATGAAGCCATCAAAGCCCAGGCAGTAGCCGCCCGTTCCTTTGCGCTATATGCTATCAAACACAACCAATACGGCAATTACGATCTAAAGGCTACGGAAATGGGCCAGATCTATGGGGGCCTAGAAGCGGAGAATCCCAACACCAATAAACTAGTGAACGCTACCAGCGGCATTGTTGCCTTGTACAAAGGGGCGCCCATTGAAGCGGTGTTCCATAGCAGCGGCGGCGGTTATACCGAATCAGCCAGTGCCGTATGGGGCAAGGACATTCCCTATCTGCAGCCGGTCAAAGATTACGACCAGGATTCTCCCCGTTACAAGTGGACGAAAACCTTTACCAAGGTGCAGCTCACCCGGCTATTATCCCAGGGGGGCTACGAGGTAGGGGAGCTGCAGGGGATTCGGCTATCGGCACGTACCCCCGCCCCCATGAAGTGGACCCCGGATCGGGGAACTTCCGGACGGGTGCGGCGCCTGACCTTTGTGGGCAGTAAGAAATCCGTCACCCTTGCAGGCAGCAAGGTGCGTTCCCTCTTAAGCCTTGACAGCACATTATTTGATGTGGAAATCGGGCTTAAGCGTCCCACGGAACTGGATGTACCCATTACCAATTCCTATGGTTACCAGATTGGCAAAAAGACCATTCCCATCAGCGAAGGGGGCGGTGAAGCCGGTGCGGCCGTGGGGGATATGCGGCTATTTACCAACGTAAAAGACGAAAAAGCCGTCTTTACCGGCAATGGCTGGGGTCATGGCGTGGGGCTTTCCCAATGGGGGGCCCGGGGCATGGCACTATCCAAAGCGGCCAAAGGCAAAAAGAATTACTATCGGACGATTTTGACCCATTATTATAAGGGAATCACCGTAGAAAAAATCTATTAGGAGTGGAACCGTAAAACCATGAATGTAAAGGATTTTGATTATGAGCTGCCTCAGGAATTGATTGCCCAAACGCCCATTGAGCCCCGGGATGCTTCCCGGCTGCTTGTAATGGATAAAAAGACCGGGGCCCTGGAACATCGGCATTTTTATGACCTGCCGGAATTTCTGCACCCAGGGGATGTGCTGGTCTTTAACGATACCCGGGTGATTCCGGCCCGGCTCCACGGGGTTAAATCCACCGGGGCCCATGTAGAAGTGTTTTTGTTGACCCGGAAAAACGCCACGGATTGGGAAGTCCTGGTGAAACCAGGGAAAAAGCTGCAAATCGGCTCTACGATCCACTTTGGTGAGGAACTTTCCTGCGAAGTTATGGACCATACCGACTTTGGGGGCCGGGTGGTGCGTTTTCACTATCAGGGGATTTTCGAGGAAATCCTGGATCGCCTGGGAGAAACACCGCTGCCGCCCTATATCCATGAAAAACTAAAAGACAGCGAACGCTACCAGACGGTGTACAACCGGGAGCGGGGCAGTGCGGCAGCCCCTACCGCAGGACTGCATTTTACCAAAGAACTTCTGCAAAAAATCAAGGATTTGGGCGTAGAAGAAGTGTTTGTCACGCTCCACGTGGGGCTTGGCACCTTCCGCCCGGTGAATGAAGAAAAAATCGAGGACCACAAAATGCACCGGGAGTTTTATACCGTCAGCCAGCAGGCGGCGGATACCCTGAATAAAGCCAAACAAGAAGGGCGGCGCATCATCGCCGTTGGTACCACCAGCGTGCGGACGCTGGAGAGCGCCGGCAGTACCGGAGAAATGAAAGCAGGCGGCAACTGGACCAGTATCTTTATCTATCCAGGCTTTCACTTCCAGTTTGTGGATGCGCTCATCACCAACTTTCATTTGCCCCAAAGTACCTTGATCATGCTTGTATCCGCCCTTTCCAGCCGGGAGCATATTCTCCATGCCTATCAGGTGGCCGTTCGGGAACAATACCGCTTCTTCAGCTTTGGGGATGCCATGTTCATCCACTAGGGGGCCTGTATGAAACAAGCAGTGTATTTTGAACTCATTAAGGAAGATGCCCGTTCGGGGGCCCGTCTTGGCAAATTGCACACGCCCCATGGCACCTTTTCCACCCCCATGTTTATGCCCGTGGGGACCCAGGCGACCGTGAAAACCCTGACGCCGGATGAACTGTATGCCATGAATTCCCAGGTGATTTTGTCCAATACCTATCATTTATTTTTGCGGCCAGGTACGGCACTGGTTCGCAAGGCGGGCGGGCTTCATAAGTTTATGCATTATAACCGGGGCATGCTCACCGATAGCGGCGGCTTTCAGGTGTTTTCCCTGGGAGAAATGCGTAAAATCAAAGAAGAAGGCGTTACTTTCCGCTCCCATTTGGACGGCTCCCGGCAGTTTCTGAGCCCGGAGGTAGCCACCAAAGCCCAGGAGGATCTGGGGGCTGATATCATTATGGCCTTTGATGAATGCATTCCCTATCCTGCAGAGCGGGACTACGCCAAAGCGTCCACGGAGCGAACCACCCGCTGGGCCAAACGCTGCCTGGCTGCCAAAACCCGGGAAGACCAGGGTCTATTTGGCATCATCCAAGGCGGCATGTATCCGGACCTTCGGGCATGGAGCGCCAAGACCATTACAGAATTAGACTTTGCCGGCTTTGCTATCGGCGGACTTTCGGTAGGGGAACCCCATTCCCTGATGTATGATATCCTGGGAAAGACCACGGACCTTATGCCCAAGGACAAAGCCCGCTATCTCATGGGCGTAGGCACCCCGGATTGTCTAGTTGAGGGGGTTAACCTAGGCGTGGATATGTTTGACTGCGTCTACCCCACACGGGTGGCGAGAAATGGCACTGCCATGCTGCCTACTGGACGCCTGGTGGTGCGCAACGCCCAATATGCGGAAGATTTTCGCCCTATTGACGAAACTTGTGGCTGCTATACCTGCCGCAATTTTTCAAGGGCGTATATCCGTCATCTTTTCAAAGCCGAAGAAACTCTGGCCCTTAGGCTTTTGTCTATACATAATTTGCATTTTCTGCTAAAATTTACAGAGAAAATGAGAGACGCAATTGCTACTGACCGCTTCGTGGAATTTCGGGAGCAGTTTTTGGCCAATTACGAAACACTGAGGAGGTAACAGAAACATGGGAAATCTTGTACAAATGGCGTGGCCTTTTATTTTAATGGCGGCAATCTTTTATCTGATGATTTACCGTCCCCAAAAACGGGACCAGAAAAAACGGGCCGATATGCTAAACTCCCTGCGGGTAGGGACCCGTATTGTCACCATCGGCGGCATTTTGGGCACGATCACCAAGGTGCAGGACGATAAACTGCGGATCAAAGTGGCTGACCACGTGGAAATCTACATCCGTAAAAGCGCGGTGGGCGGCGTTCTCACTACCCCCATGGAAAAGACCAAGAGCGAAGCTACGAAAGTAGACAAAGTAGAAGCAGAACCCGTGAAAGAAGAAAAGCCAGTAGAAGCTGAAACTCCTGCTGCGGGACCAGCTACAACAGAAACTGCTAAAAAGCCAGAAGGACAGGACTAAGCATGGATAAACGCATGGTCCGCAAGGAAATCAGGGAGAAAATCAAAAAACTGAACCAGCGGGAAAACCATAAATTTACACGGGAAATCAACAGCCATATTGTCAATAGCCGCCTCTTCCTGGAAGGCAAGGTGATTATGGCCTATCTGGGCGCACCGGGAGAAGTCCTCATCGACCAGGCCATCCAGGCGGCACTCAACCAGGGTAAAATTGTCTGCGTTCCCCAGATCCTGGAAGGAGAGGGGCAGATGCAGGCCGTGAAAGTCACGAATCTAAAAAACTTGGGGCAGGACCGTTTTGGGATCCGTACCCCACTGGAGCCGGTAGAAGTCGTTGCCCCAGAAGACATTGACCTGGTCCTTACCCCGGGCCTTGGGTTTACGGCTGGTGGTGGACGCTTGGGCAAGGGCAAAGGGTACTATGACCGCTATTTGCCCCGCTGCACCAAAGCTACGACCATGGCCATCGGTTACGAAGTACAAGTGGTCAAAGAACTGCCTGTGGAGACCCACGATGCCAAAATGCAATATCTGTGCACCGAAATAGGTCTGCGGGTTTGTAAATAACACAGGCAAGGAGGAGTTATTTTGGAGGGTAAAAATCGGATTAAGTTTCTTTTGCCCGTACTGGCCATTGTGATCTTGTTTGCGGTCTTTATCAAACCGCTGGCGAGCACAGTGAAACAGGGGCTGGATCTCCAGGGCGGTACCCATGTGGTGCTGCAGGCCAAGGAAACCCCGGAATCCAAGGTGGATGACGATGCCATCAACCGGTCCATCCAGATCATTGAACGCCGGGTCAACGAACTAGGACTTACCGAACCGCTGATCCAGCGGCAAGGCCGGGATAAAATCATTGTGGAGCTGCCGGGTGTCAAAGACCCGGAAGAAGCCATCAATATGCTGGGCAAAACCGCCATGCTGGAATTTAAGGATATGGAAGGCAATACGGTACTTACCGGCAAGGATCTGAAAGATTCCAAAGCCAGCGCGGACCAAAGCGGACAGCCTGTGGTGACGCTGCAATTTAACGAGGAAGGGGCAAAGAAATTTGCCGAGCTCACCGCTAGAAACGTGGGCAAGCAGATCGCTATCCTATTGGATGGCAAAGTGCTGACCGCGCCCCGGGTCAGTGAACCCATTACTGGCGGCAACGCCCAGATCACTGGCAGCAAGGATGCCCAGGATGCGGAACACCTGGCGATTTTGCTGCGCAGCGGCTCTTTGCCGGTGAAACTGGAAATCGCGGAAAATAGAACCGTAGGGCCTACCCTGGGGCAGGATTCTAAGGACAAAAGCGTTAAAGCTTTTGCCATAGGCCTTGCCGGGGTGTTCCTGTTTATGCTCTTATATTACAAGCTGTCCGGCCTAGTGGCTGATATTGTGCTGCTGCTCTACACCTTGCTTTTATTGCTGGTGATGAAAGGGCTAAATGCTACCCTCACCCTGCCCGGTATCGCAGGGATCATCCTCTCTATCGGGATGGCGGTGGATGCCAACGTGCTTATCTTTGAGCGGTTTAAAGAAGAAGTGGCAGCGGGCAAAACCCTGCGGGCTGCCATCAATGCCGGGTTTTCCCGTGCCTTTGTCACCATCTTGGATTCTAACGTGACCACGATTATGGCCGCTGCCGTGCTGTTTTACCTGGGTACCGGCCCTGTACGGGGCTTTGCAGTGACCTTGGCCCTTGGGGTTTTGATCAGTATGTTTACAGCCGTTACGGTCACAAAATTTATTTTGAGTGCCCTGATTGGGAGTAATTTCACCAAAAACCCCGCATTCTTTGGGGCTAAGGCACCCAAAAAAGAAGAGGAGGCGTCCAAATGAAGCACTTTTCCATTGTAAAACACGCCAAAATCTTCTTTAGCCTTACGGCCATTGTCCTGCTCATTGGCATTGGCAGCATGATTACCCGGGGCTTTAACCTGGGCATCGACTTTACCGGCGGCAGCATGATCGATGTAAAATTTGCCAAACCCGTTACCGTATCCCAGGTGCGGGAGGTTCTCACCACCCACGATCTGGGTAATTCCATTATCCAGCTGGGCACCAGCGGGGAAAGTGCATCGCAAAGCGAATCCGTCCTGATTCGTACCGGGCTTATTGACGATAAAACTCGCCAGGCCGTTATGCAGGACATGACCGCTAAACTTGGCCAAAACGAAGTGCTGCGGGTGGAAAATGTAGGAGCTACCGTAGGCAGTGAACTGGTAAAAAGCGCCATTGCCGCCGTGCTCCTATCCTGGGTGCTGATGATCATCTATATCACCATCCGGTTTGAATTGCGCTTTGCCTTGGCGGCCATTGTGGCGCTGATTATCGACGTGATGGTTACCTTGAGTTATTTCTCCGTGCTGCATTTGGAGATTGATTCCACCTTTGTGGCGGCACTGCTTACCGTAGTGGGGTATTCCATCAACGGTACCATCGTCATCTTCGATCGTATCCGGGAAAACCTCCACACCCATCGCCGCACAGAGAGCATGGACGATTTGGTGGATACCAGCATCTGGCAGACCATGAACCGGAGCATTTATACCACGCTGACCACCCTGTTTGCCGTGGTGTCAATTTTCCTTTTTGGCGGGGAAACCATTCACAATTTCTCCTTTGCTATGCTGGTGGGCTTTGGCAGCGGGTTCTATACCTCCACCTTCCTGGCGGGCAGCATGTGGCTGTTTTTTAGGGAGCATTGGGGGCGGCACCATGCGGCCCCTGCCGTAGTGCCAAATCCCAACCGGCGGAAAAATAAATAAGAAATCATAAGAACAAGGACTGCAAAGAAGGTACACCCTTTCTTTACAGTCCCTGTTTTTTTGCTTTGTGCGGTTATCCCTTGATGGTCATGCGCAGCTGGTCAATGCTAAGCGTCAGATGCGTTAATTTGTCCTCCATCCGTACCAAAAGGTACCAGGAGATCACCATGGGAAAGCCATACTGGGCTGCTTGGCTGAGCAGCTGGGGGAGCTGCTCCATTTTAGGCCTCGTCCAGGATTCCCAAATCCTTGATGGTGCTGATCCGGGCAGCTTTCAGGGCAATCACAGGCTTTTTGTTCTTAGACAAAACCGCTTTGCCCGCCAGGATCTGGTTCATCACCGGCAGGACTTGTTCTTTGCCCAGTTCCGGTCTGGGGTTGGGGACCCGCAGGGAGCGGGTGGCTTTGGCGTCATCCAAAAAGCTCAGGGTTAAATTGCAAGTATCTTTTGCCATGGTTGTAACCTCCTGTTATTAGTCTTCTTTGGCCAGGCGATGCCGTTCCACGCTGTAGATCGCGCTGGGAGCCTTTTCCATGAGACCGCCCAGGCCGTCGCCCATTTGCTGCAGCTGGTCCGGGGTGATTGCTGGATCCAGTGCCTTGTAGTCGATGTTCTTGTACTTGGTAACGCCTTTGGCGTCGGTGCCGTTTTCCACAGATAGTTCCAAGGTGACATCTGCGAGAGTTTTCGTTGCTGCCATGTGTAGTTCCTCCTTTGGTTCGTTTGTAAGAGTGGGAAATCAATGCGGTCGCCTAAACCATCATGTTCTGGTAGAACACTGCCTTGCCCCGCAGCACGTCGCCGCCATTTTTCCACATGCCGTCGTAGTCCTTGAGCTTCCACAAGTCCCATTTTTCAAATTGGGGCGTGCCTGCCATCTCCGGCCCGTACCCGTCCACGTCGGCGGCTTCCGCGTGGGTCATGACAAACGGGTAGGCCAGGGGGATCCCTAGCAGCGGCCCTAGGTAGGCGAGCAGGAGGCTTACACTTTCCACTTGCGCAGGCGTTGGAGGATAGTCCCCCAGTTCCATGCGCCCATCAGCAAAAAGCTGGGCCCCATAGGCGCAGCATAGGGCAATCCCCAGCGCGCCCGTATTTCGGTGCCAGGTGTGGGAAAGTACCTCCGTCCAGTCCGGCGTGGTGGCATACACACTGCCGTCTCCTTTGAGGCACAAGTGGTAGTCAGGAAAGATGCTCCCATAGCTGCCTGCCGTCCAGTGGAGATAGATGTGGTGCAGTTTGTGGCGGGCTTTTAAAGCATACGAGAGCATGGCGGCTTTGGTCAGTTGTTCCATAGGTTCCTCCTTTAAGGTGATGGTGTGGCGGCCTTACACCCTATAAGAGACAAGTTGGGGGCGATTTTACGAAAAAAATAAAAAAATCTTGTGAGAGGTGGAGTCCCTCTTACGCTTCTACCTCCTCCCGCAACTTCTTCAGGATCTTCCGGTAGCGGCTGTGGAGAGTGGTAGGGGGCAGATGGTAGCGCGCTCCCATTTCTTTCCAGGTGGGGGGATGGGGGCGCAATCTGAGGCTTAAAAGCAGCTTTTCACTGTCGGGCAGGGCGTGAAATGCCTTGGCCACCTGGGGGCGGGACTGTTCCCAAGGCATCTGGTAGGTGGATTCTTCCGGTAGCATTTTCTCTTCGTAGCGCTGGGCAATAAGGCGACAGCGGATCTGCTGCTTCTGGTAGCGGTGCAGGCAGTGAAGGAGCGTTGCCTTTACGTAACCGGGAAAGCGCTGGGAAGAGTGCCTGTAGCAGCGCACCAGCTGCAAAAAGGCAATGGTAAGCTCGCTTTTCAGGTCTTCCCGGTTGGTGGGATTTTCTTCCTGCCGGGCAATGCGCTGCATTAGGGGCTGGTAGCGGTCTACTAACGCAAGAAGTGCGGCCCGATCGCCCTTTTTGGCGCTCTGCAGCAGTATCATTTCCTCGTTCATAGGTACCTCCTAGGCAAAAAGATCTTCCGGCACGGCTTCGTCCATCCCCACCACAAAACACAAGCGCTCGATCCGGCTGATCAGCCGG
>DXYB01000016.1 GCA_019416065.1 Acidaminococcus sp.
GCTGGGGCTGGGGTGGCCCGTACTGGGGCATTGGTCCTGGCTGGGGCTGGGGACCGTATTTTGGCGGCTACGGGTACCGGCATCACCATCATTATCATCATGGTTGGGGCGGCAGCATTGGCATTTCTCCAGGGATGGTTATGCCCCGAAATATGTATCGCGGCTACGTCAATAAACAGGGACAGGAAGTGATTCCACCCCAATACAGTTATGTATCCGAGTTCTTTGGGGACTATGCCCTGTACCGGGATGACGGGCACTGGGGCATGTTAAATCGTAAGGGAGAAGTCAAAATTCCAGCGGCCTACGATACCCTGTGGCCGTTTAGTAACGGCTTGGCTGCTTTTGCCGCAGATAAAAAATGGGGCTTTATCGGAGAAAATAACCAGGTTGTCATTCCCAATCGTTTTGACCGTGTGACTAGCTTTTTGGAAGACAGGGCTACCGCTACGGAAAAGAAAAAGAGCGGAATTATCGATAAAAAGGGCAATCCGGTCGCACCGTTTAAAGAGGAGTATGTAGAAATGGGACCTTTAGCCGCCAACCGGGCCGCCTATCAAAGTAAAAAGACAGGAAAATGGGGCTATACCGATGAAAACGGAAGCAGCGTCATTGCTCCTCAATACGACAAAGCAGGAGATTTTGATTGAAGAGGGATTATAAAAATCTCTTGTTACCGTAGAAGTATAAAACAGAATTTATAAAATTTGATAAACTGGTAGATTTATAAAACGCATTTTATAAATCTACCAGTTTATGTTATACTATACGCAGAAAGGGATGAGAGCATGCTGGATAGACCTATGTATTTACAACAATTAATTCGCTTGCGGGACAAAAATGTGATTAAAGTCATCACAGGGGTTAGGCGTTGTGGAAAGTCTACCTTACTGCTTCTTTTTAGGGATTATTTAAAACAGAAAGCAAAAATTCCTGATAGCCGCTTGCTTTTCGTGAATCTGGAAAGTGGGGATTTTCGGCATCTGCAGACAGCGGATTCCCTTTACCAGTATGTAGAACAACACCTGGTCCCCGATCAGATGAATTATGTGTTTTTAGATGAAGTACAAACTATCCCGGATTTTCAAAAGGCGGTAGACTGGCTGTATACCAAGAAAAATACGGATCTATATATCACCGGTTCCAATGCTTACCTGCTTTCTGGGGAACTCGCTACTTTTTTATCCGGTCGCTATGTGGAAATTAAGATGCTCCCCTTGTCCTTTGCGGAATATGTGACGGCGTTTCCTGAGCCACGTAATCTGCCCAAGGTGTACGGACAATATTTGTTAAATAGTTCGTTTCCTGGGGCTTTAGAATTTACAAACCGGCAGGACACTTTAGCTTATTTGGAAGGCATTTATAACACCATTCTTGTCAAAGATATTGCCACACGAAAAAAAATTGCCGATATTTCCCAACTGCAAAACCTATTGGAGTTTATGTTTGATAATATTGGCAATCTTTGCTCTTCCAGAAAAATTTCCCGTACCATGACCAGCGCAGGGCGAAAGATTTCTGTTCCTACGGTAGATTCCTATTTGACTGCACTGACGGAGAGTTTTATCTTATACAAATCAGACCGGTACGATATTAAAGGCAAAGAACGTCTCCAGTCCGGTGGCAAATATTACGGTGTGGATATGGGATTGCGGTATTTTCTTTTAGGTTCCAAGGATACCGATCAGGGGCATGTCCTAGAAAATGTTGTTTATTTAGAGCTCTTGCGCCGGGGATATGAAGTCTTTGTAGGTAAGAATGAAGATGCAGAAGTTGATTTTATTACGTTGAGAGATGGAAGAAAACAATATATGCAAGTCTCCCAAAGTGTCATGGACCCCCATACTCTCAAAAGGGAATTGCGCCCCTTGGAGACAATTCAAGACCATTATCCCAAAATCTTGCTTACCATGGATTACCTTCCACTGGGAGATTTTAATGGTATTCGGCAATACAATGTGCTGGAGTGGTTGTGTGAAAATAGTATTTAAGAACCAACAAGAGTCGGCAACGGTTGTACAACTATTGCCGACTCTATGACTATAAACAAATAAATGAAAAAATGTAATAAAATCAACGAAAATGTTAATTTTATCGCCTGTTTTACATGTAAAAAAATACTTTGTCCGACACGTCCGCAACACAAAAACAAAGCAGAATTTGCAAGACAGAAAGCGTAAAATATGGTACTATATTTTATATAAAAGGCGGAAGTTTCACGTGAAAAAACTGAAAATTTCAACAAGTCGCAACGAATAAGGAGGGCATGCCATGACACCAGAGCAGAAAACCATGTATTATGAGAAAATGGAAGAAAATTTCCCGGCGTTTTTGCGGGATATGGAAGCACTGGTCGCGATCCCCAGTTATCTGGAAGAGGATACGTACCCAAAGGTACCGGCGATCCAAAAAGTACTGCGGGAAACGCTGGCACGCATGGAAGGCATGGGATTTCGTACCTTTGAGGATCCAGAAGGCTATTACGGCTATGCAGAAATTGGGGAAGGAGAAAAACTCATCGGAGTGCTGGGGCATCTGGACGTAGTGCCGCCGGGATTGCGGGACGACTGGAAATCGGATCCTTTTACGGTGACCTATCGGGATGGCAGGGCCTATGGCCGTGGGGTACAGGACGATAAAGGCCCGACGCTGGCAGCTATTTATGGGTGCAAAACACTTTTGGACTGCGGGTTTAAGCCAACGTATCGCCTACGCTTTATTTTTGGCACAGATGAAGAAAATCTTTGGCGCGGAATTAAAAAATACATGGAAAAAGAAGAAAAGCCCTCTTTCGGATTTACACCGGACTCCGTGTTCCCCCTTATTTATGCGGAAAAAGGCGTGCTGGATTTGATGCTCCATGCAAAAAATGAAAGCGCTATGACATTTAAAGCTGGTGATGCCTATAATGTGGTGCCATCCTATGTGAAGGCTCCTGATTCTGCGGCCTTAGAATCTGCATTACAGCATCTCCATTATGATTATCGCAAAGAAGAAGATGGCAACCTGGGAATTTTGGGTAAGAGCATCCATGCCAAAGATGCGGAATTGGGTGTTAATGCGATTCATCGGTATCTATTGGCACTGGATGCCATGGGACATCCTACCAAATCATCCCGTTTTGTTAAGGAATGCCTGGACGGACATAAATTTGCAGAGCCCATCTTTGGTGCGGTCAAGGACGCAGCTTCCGGTGAGCTAAAGTTCAACGTAGGGAAGATTGAACTGACGCCAGAAGAAGAGACGCTATTTGTGGATATGCGGATCCCCGTAACCTATCCCAAAGAAAAGGCAGTGGAAGCACTGAAACAAAAAGCGGCGGAGTATGGCTTTACCTATGAAGAATTTGACTGGCTGCCACCTGTGTATTTACCGCTAACTTCTCCCATTATCAAGAAATTAATAGCCTCCTACCAGGAAGCAACGGGTGATATGACCAGTGTCCCCATCAGCAGTGGCGGTGCTACTTACGCCCGGGCCATGGATAACTGCGTAGCCTTTGGCGCGATTTTGCCCGGCGTGGAAAAAAGCGAGCATATGCCCAACGAAAATATGGTGGTGGAAGAGTTCAAAACCGCTATAAAAATTTACATCCATACATTTTTTAATTTCAATGCAGACTAATTACCAGGGGATATCTTTTTGAAAGGAGCGAGGTTTATGGCAGAACAGGGAGTAAAGAAGAAAAAACAAATGTTAAGTTCGTATTCCATCGTGTTCCTAGTATTGGTGTTTGTAACCATCCTCACTTGGTTTGTTCCCCAATCTGTTGTTGTAAAATCTGGCAGTACCAAAGAGATTATCTATAATGCGATTATGGTGGATGGGAAAGTCTTGCAAGGCCAAGGCTTGCAACCCATGGGGTTGTGGGATCTTCTCATGGCGCCGGTAAAAGGATTCGTAAAAGCGGCTCCGGTAGGATTTGCCATTCTCATGGCCGGCGCCTTTTTGCACTTAATGAATTACGTAGGGGCCATGAACTCCGCCATTGGATGGCTGATTGACCGGTTTACTGGCAAGACGCTGATCATTGTGCTGATGTTTGTGTCCGCTCTATTTGGTTCTGTCTATGGCCTGTGGGAAGAGATTCCTGCCTATTCCATGGTGGTGGTACCACTGTTTGTCCTGGCGGGCTACGATGTGATCACCGGAATCGGAGTGCTTTTCGTGGGAGCCACCGCCGGAAATATGGCCAGTGTGGTGAATCCGTTTTCTATTGGTGCCGCAGTGGGTGCTATCGGAACAGATGGCCTATCCATGGGTAGTGGTATGGTGCTGCGTATTGTGATTTTCTTCGTACTGTATCTAGTGGGGCTTGGGCTTATGCTCCGCTATGCTAGCATGGTCAAAAAAGACCCCACCAAATCCATTGTGTACGGCATGGGGGTAAAAACCCTGGTGGACGAAAAACATAAAATGGAAGAATTCACTCCCCGTAAAGCCTGGTCCATTGCCCTGTTGGTGCTTATCATCCTGGCCCTTGTTTGTGGCTATATGCCCTGGGATTCCATTAAATTTTCCGATGGCAGCACCATGAAAGACCTCGTCAATCTGCCCTTCCGTTCTCTGGAAAATATTCCCTTCCTGGGTAATTTCTTCGGGGCGGGACATTATACGGAATTCGGCGACTGGTATTTTGATGAATTTGCTTTTGTCTTCTTTGTGGGGGCGTTGCTGCTGGGAACCATTAATAAAATCCCAGAACCAGAGTTTGTGCGTGAATTTGTAGCGGGGGCTCGCGAAATGTTGGGCGTCGTCCTGGTGCTTACCGTTGCCAATGGAATTTCTGTGATGATGGGAAGCAAAACAGCAGGTATGTCCGTTACCTTTGTGTATTGGATTCAAAATGCTCTGTCCGGGGTACCAGGGTGGGCCTTTGCTATTGCGGCGGCCGCCGCTTATATGGGGATTGGTTTCTTTATGCAGTCCACCAGTGGCGTGGCTGGCATCACGATGCCGATTCTAGGCGCTGTGGCCTATGCCCTGTTCCAGTCCGCACCCATTGGTTCTACCGGAGGACAGATTATGCTGCTTTCCGCCTTTACCATCGGCTTAAACTTTACCTCAGCCATCTATCCCAGCGCTACCAATATGGGAACACTGGAAATTTATCAAATTCCCTATGATACCTATCTTTCCTTCATGCTAAAAATTGATATCATTCTGCTGGTTGTGGGTGTGGCCGTCTTGTCCATAGCCCCGATGATAGGGTTACTATGATGGGATTTCTATGGGAATCTAACTAGAAAGAAGCAGACGGTGATCTCCATAATTTATGATCATCCTGCCACAGAAAAACATATAAAAAGGGTCATCAAAGATTGCACCACCTTTGGTGGCCCTTCCTTGTTATTGGGAGAAAGAATTGAGAGATAGCATAAGCTGAAACAATTGCTGATTTCGTGTAAAAAACGACTAAAAACATTTATTGATTTCGTGCTATAATAGAGAAAAACATTTTCTTATTTGTGTAATTTGGATGAGGGACGGGTATGATTTTTCGCAGAAAAGTATACGATCAATTGCTGGCTTGGAAAAAATTGAGTGCAGGTTCTACCGCTGTTTTATTGGAAGGTGCCCGTCGTGTAGGAAAAAGCACGGTGATGGAAGCGTTTGCGCAGCGGGAATATGATGATTACTTGCTGCTGGATTTTGCCCGGGAGTCCCAGGATATTAAGGACAATTTCCGAGAGAACCTACAGGATTTAGATGCCTTTTTCCGTAATCTTTTCTTACTGAAAGGAAAATCCTTACGGGGCAAGCGTTGTGCCATCATTTTTGATGAGGTACAGCTTTTCCCAGAAGCACGGCAGGCCATTAAATATTTGGTTGCAGATGGACGGTATGATTATCTGGAAACCGGTTCTCTGATTTCTATCCGGAAGAATGTACAAAACATCCTGATTCCTTCAGAAGAATACCGGATCAAGATGTTCCCTATGGATTTTGAAGAGTATTTATGGGCGATGGGAGATACCGTCACAGCGCCTGTACTTTATGACGCTTTCCAAAAGAAACAGCCTCTAGGAGAGCATGTGCACCGGACGATTATGAAAAAATTCCGTACCTATATGGCTGTAGGCGGGATGCCGCAGGCTGTAGCAGGGCTTGTGGACGGGAAGGATTATGAACAACTGGATTTTGTGAAGCGGAATATTCTGGATTTGTATGAGGAAGACCTGGCCAAATATGATCAGGAGAACCGGGAAAAAGCGTCCATTGTATTTCGCACGATTCCAGAACAACTGGAACATAAAAATTCCCATTTTCGGCTTTCTTTATTGGAAAAAAATGCTCGCTACCGAAATTATATGGATGCGGTCTCTTTTATTGCGGAAGCGATGATAGGCAATGAGTGTATTCATGTTACCGCACCTGATCCAGCAATGGAATTGTTTGCAGATAGAAGTAATTTTAAATTATATATGGGGGATACGGGCCTTTTAGTGACGCAATGCATGCGCAGCGACGCCCATACAGGAAGCGCACTATATAAAGCACTGATTACAGGGCGCCTGGGGATTAACGAAGGTATGCTCATGGAAAATATAGTAGCCCAGATGTTGCGTGCCAATGGGCACAGACTTTACTTTCATGAGTTTAAATACCAGCCTGTTGGAACGCTTCGGGAAAAAACCTATGAAATTGATTTTTTGCTGGTGCGCAACAAAAAAATCTGCCCTTTGGAAGTGAAATCTTCCGGGTATCAGGCCCATAAATCGTTCGATTACTTGAAAGAAAAATATCCAGTGAAAATGGAAGAACGGTATATTCTCTATACTAAGGATTTGCAGCGGAAAGACGATGTCGTGTTTTTGCCGCTATATATGGCGATGTGTCTTTAAAGAAAATGAGAAAAAACTATACCTCCTGCCGACGTTCCACCAGGTTCTGGTGGAACGTTTCGTTTACGGTATCTTTGTAACGAACCAGTTCTTCCCGGATCATGGACTTCATGGCCTGAGCGTAGTCCGGCAATGGATTGTCTTTCAACGTCACAAGGCTGATTGTTGTGGGTAAAATATCATTGGTCAATTTGGCGACCTGGGGAAGTCCCAGCGAGAGGGGCAAGCTCTCATAGGCCATGTACAAATAAAGCGGCGTGAGAATGCTCACTCCATAAGAAGAAAGGGATAACATCAACCGCTGGTTGTTGGTTTCTAAGAGATAATGGGGATAAACGGTGTGGGTGATAAAAAGTTGATCCACAGCCTGGCGGATTCGGTTGCCTGTAGGGCGATGGAAAAAGGGCAGGTCCTGAATTTCCAATAGATCCACGCCATTTTTTAAATAGCGATGTAAATCTTTTTCTCCGGTGTCCGGGCGATGCCACGTTAATAAGTCCGCATTCAGGCTGCAGCAGAGATGTTCTTCCAGGACGGGCTCAATGTTAAGATCCCGAGCTTCCGGCACATTGACCGCTAGGCACAGGTCTATCTGGTGCTGCCGCAGCATGTCCAGCAGCCGGTCGCTGTTATATTCTCTCAGCAAAATTTCAATTTGAGGATACTTACGATGGTACCGCTCCCAAATATTGGCAAAAAAGGCTTCCGCCCGCTGCCGGGAAATCCCTAGCCGCAATTCCCCGTGATGATCCTTGACCAAATCCGCAAAGCGTGCGGTCATTTGGTTTTCCTCGTGCAAAATGCGCTCCACATAAAATAGCATGGCTTTTCCGGCCGGCGTTAGGCGCAGCGTTGGCTTGCGGTCAAAGAGCTGGACACCGTACTGTTCTTCCAGGCGCTTGATATGGGCGCTGAGGGACTGCTGGCTGAGAAAAAGTTTTTCAGCGGCTCGGGAAATATTTCCTTCTTTGGCCACCGCAACGAAATATTCAAATCCCAATAAACTCATATCTACCTCCCAATTTACAATAGAAAGACTGTCAATAATAGAGTAAAATACTGTTTTTCAATTGTTTTCCTCCATGATACCATAGAACTGGTAAAAGAGAAATCGTGTAAGACCAGCGGGATAGAGAAAGAAGGATGTCAGTATGGTAAAAATCATGGATTGTACCCTGCGGGATGGGGCCAATGTAGTGGGCAAAGGTTTTCCGGCGGATTTGACGGCGGGGATGTTAAAAGCCCTGGTAGATGCCAACGTGGATTATGTTGAAATGGGTAACGCCGGCGGCATCGGGGCGTATGAAGTGGCAGGATTTACCAAGGCAGAAACAGATGCCACCTATCTGGAGCTCATGCAGCCTTATAAAGCGCTACACAAAATCGGGATGTTCCTGAATGCTAAACGCTACCGGGAAAACTACGTGGACCTGGGCGCAGAAAAAGGACTGGCCTTTTTGCGGGTGGGCGTGGACGCTGACGAGGCTAAACTGGCGGTAGAACCGATTCATGCTATAAAAAAACGGGGCGTTAAAGCCTTTTATTCTGCTATGAAAGCCTATCTGGTGACACCGGAGGAATTGGCAGAATCGGCGAAAATGCTGGAAGCAGAAGGCCTGGATGAATTTACCGTCATGGATTCTGCCGGGTGCATGTTGCCGGAGGAAGTATCCCGCACTGTGGAACTACTGAAAAAAGCAGTCCAGATCCCTGTGGCGTTCCATTGCCATAACAATCTGGCACTCTCCGCTGCCAATGCCCTGGCTGCCTATAATGCAGGGGTGGATATTTTGGACGGCGGCCTGATGGGCATGGCACGCAGCGCCGGTAATCTGCCTACGGAAGCAGGTATTGCTCTGTTGCAAAAATATGGGGAAGCAGGTTATGTGAATTTGTTTGGTCTTTTGGAATACCTTGCTGATGAATTGGGGCCGCAGATGAAGGAACGGTACGATTATCATAACCCCATCACTCCTTTTGATCTGGTGCTAGGCATGACGGGACTTCATTCTTCCAAGGGAAAACTGTTTAAACAGGTAGCGGCAGATACCGGGGTGAACTTATACCAATTGATGGTGCATGTGGGAAAAATCGATCGTAAAAATCCCAGTGAAGCCTTGATCCGGAAAGAAGCAGAAACATTGAAGGAGGGCAAATAGATGCTTGACGTATTGCTAGCCGGACCGTATCCGGCAGGAACACTAGAACGGTTACAAGAAGCTGTCAAAGATGCCGGGATCACGGTACGGCAGGTAGTCACCGAAGAAGAATTTGCCAAAGAACATGATGTGGATGCCATTATTCTCCGTGTCTTAAAAATGCCAACAAACGTTGTACAACGGTTTTCTTCCCGGCTGGAACTGATCATGCGCTGGGGTGTGGGGTATGATATGGTGGATATCAAAACCGCACGCAAGCAAGGCGTTGCGGTGTGCAATACGCCGGGGGCCAACGCCTATGCCGTCAGCGAGTTGGCTATTCTATTGATGCTTGCCGTGGGAAGAAAACTGATCTGCCACGAACGAAAATTGCAAGAGGGGGTGTGGAGCCGGGAGCTATTTACGGCTCAGTCCAGGACGCTGCATCACAAAACCGTGGGGATTGTGGGCGGTGGCAACATAGGCCGCCAGGTAGCATTAAAAGCCCAAGCCTTCGGGGCGACGACCCAATACTATGATCCATTCCGCTTAAAACCGGACATGGAAGCGCAGTTTCATTTGACGTATGTGCCCTATGAGGAACTGTTAAAAACCAGTGATGTCATCACCTACCACGTACCGCTCAACGAAGCGACCCATTATATGCTGAACAAAGATACTATAAAGACGGTGAAACCGGGGGCTATTGTCATCAATACGTCCCACGGGGGCATTGTGGAAGAAGCGGCAGTACTTGCGGCGGTGCAATCGGGGAAACTATCCGGCGCGGGTCTGGACTGCACAGAGGACACCCCGATTCATATGGATAGTCCCTTGCTTAAAGAACCTAACATCGTGGTGACTCCCCATATTGGCGGCACTGCCAATGATATGGCTGATGCCATTGTCCCCATGATCGTGGAAAATCTAAAGCGTTTGGCAGCAGGTGAACCATTGCAATTTGTTGTCAATGGATAACTGCCGGATCCCAACAAAATAAGGAAACACATAGAGACATTCGTTATTGGCTATTGCCACGATAACAGATGTCTTTTTTTAAAAAAGATGCGTGCAAAATAGTACAAATAGACGCAATTATGTTATAATAACGAATGGGGGTGGCAGTATGGAAACGACCAATATGAATATTCGTATGGATAAAACCGTAAAAGAACAAGCAGAAGCAATTTTTTCACAGTTAGGCCTTACTATGACCACAGCGGTCAATTTGTTTTTGCGGTCCGCCATTCGGGAAAACGGAATTCCTTTTTCGTTAAAACTAACGCCCAATGCAACCACAGAAGCTGCCATTGCAGAAGGACGGAGAATTGCTGGCGATCCCACCGTTAAGGGGTATAAAGATATGAACGCATTACGAAAGGCGCTGGATGTATGACGAAATACGAAGTCAAGTTTACCAGCCAATTTAAACGAGACCTGAAGAAGGCACAAAAACAGCATAAAGATCTGGACAAGCTATTTGCGGTTATTGAAGTATTGGCTGACGGGCTTGCCCTGGATTCTTCCTACAAAGATCATGAGCTAACCGGCAACTATAAGGGAGTACGGGAATGCCATGTAGAACCGGATTGGGTATTGCTGTATGAACTGCAGAATCAGATTATGGTGCTATTGGTGTATCGTATCGGCGGCCATGGGACAGTGTTCAAAATGTAAAAGTTACTTGTATGTAGTGGCCATGTTTGCTACAATAGGGCTACGAGAAATTGCGTGCTATCACGTACAGAAGACCCGGAGAGAGACTCCGGGTCTTCTGTGGTATTTGCAGGAAAGGGTGAGCGTATGTCCATGAAACGAAAAATAATCGGGTCACTTTTAACGGGGATGTTGATATTGCCAGGAGCAGTCTATGCTGCGCAAGGGACCCAAATAACAGAGCTAGCTGTGACAATGAGCGCTGCAGCAGACTCCGGACAAAAAGCAGAACAAAAAGTTTATAGTCTCTCGTTTAATCCAAAGAACTACACCCGGCAGACGTTATCCTATAACGGAAAAACCGTTGCGTTTCGCGCTTATGAAAATATTCCCTACGTGGCGCGGCCTGTGGCGGTGGACCGGCAATCCATGAACATCTATATCCCGGAGGCCTATTTCCAAAAGGACGGGATCATAAACGGATATACGGCGAAAACAGCGCCGATTTTTCTACCTAACGGGGTAGGCGGCTATATGCCAGGAGATAGCAAAGTTCCCAGTGAAAAAGACCGCATGAGTGGCGGCGCCAACGCCTCTTTGGTGGCGTTATCCAAAGGGTACGTGGTGGCGGCTCCTGCCATCCGGGGCAGAACGACGCAAAATGAAAACGGCGTCTATGTAGGCAAAGCACCGGCACTGATTGTGGACTATAAGGCTGCCGTGCGCTATTTGCGGCACAACAAAAAGCAGTTGCCAGCCGGAGATACGGATAAGATTATCTCCAATGGGACCAGCGCCGGCGGAGCACTCTCCGTTCTTTTGGGGGCTACCGGCAACAGCAAGGATTACGAACCTTATTTGCAAGCATTGGGAGCGGCCAAAGAACGGGATGATATTTTTGCTGCCAGCGTGTATTGCCCCATCACCAATCTGGAACACGCGGATATGGCCTATGAGTGGATGTTTAATGGGGTGAATGAAGCCTATCAGCAAACAGGCCGCATGATGCCAACCCTGTCGAGCCAGGAGACCGTTACGGATCGCCCGGCGGATGCTCCGACAGAGACCCAGCAGGCCACCAAAATGACCTGGGAGCAGCAGGTCGCCTCTACGGCGCTGAAAAAACAATTTCCTGCCTATGTAAACAGCCTGAAACTGGAAGACCGTAAAGGGAATAGACTCTGGCTGGACGGAGCCGGAAATGGTCCCTTTGCAACCTATATCAAGTCCGTGTATCTTAAAAGCGTGCAAAGCGCTCTGGATCAGGGAGCGGACCTGGATGGTGCGGACTGGTTCACAGTAAAAGATGGCAAAGCGGTGGATATGAACTTTGCAAAATATGCAGCCTGGGCTACCCGGCTCAAAGCAACCCCTGCCTTTGATAAATTTGATCTGAGCAGTGGAGAAAACGATGAGTTTGGGGATAGCGCCAATACGCCCAAGCATTTTACCGCCTTTTCTGCCCTACGGGATACTAGCCGGGGTGCCAGTGCCGATCCTGCCGTTATTCGGATGCTGAATCCCATGGACTATATCGGGGCCCGTGGAGTAAAAACTGCCAAATACTGGCGGATTCGTCATGGAGCCAAGGATCGGGATACTTGTCTAGCGATTCCGGCCATGGTTGCCTTGAAACTGCAAAATAGCCGGAAAAAGGTGGATTTTGCTGCGCCCTGGGGCTATGGGCATGCCGGGGACTACGATCTGGATGCGCTGTTTGCCTGGATGGATGGAATCTGCAAAAAATAAAAAACCAACAAAAAATATTTGTCTAAAAGAAAAATATTACCTGTTAGATTTTGTTGACAAAAAGCAGTATGATACACCTGCAAGATGAAAAAAAGAACAAGATGGACTTGTAATCGCTTTTCTTTAAGGAGGCAAATAGTATGGGGTGGAAAATTTTATTACCGCAGGAAATTATGGAAGAAGGCCGGGAACTTTTGGAAAGCCACGGCCATACCCTGATTAAAGGGCGGGGCTTTGAAACGAAGGATGTACTGGAGGATTTCAAAGCCTATCAACCGGATGCCATGATCGTTCGGATCACCCCCATTACCCGGGAAGTCATTGAATCCAATCCTAATTTGAAGGTGATTGCTCGCCATGGCGCTGGTTTTGATGCGCTGGATGTAAAAGCCTGCCATGACAACGGTGTACAAGCGTTGTATGCACCGGTTGCTAACTCTACTTCTGTAGCAGAAACGGCTATGCTTTTACTGTTGGAATGCAGCCGGAACGTCACAGTGCTGCACAAAACCTGGGTAACGGATTTCTACAAAGCCAAGCTGAAGGTACGGAAAAATACCCTTAATGGCAAAACCGTGGGCATTATAGGCTGCGGCAATATCGGCAGCCGGCTGGCCAAACGGGCGCTTGCCATGGAAATGAACGTGCTGGCCTATGATCCCTACAAACCGGCCAAGGATTTCCCCGACGGCGTAGAAGTGGTTCGCGATCTGGATCGGATCTTTAAAGAAAGTGATTATGTGTCCCTCCATTGTCCCAATACGCCGGTAACCCGGAACATGGTGAACAAGGAAACCCTGGCCAAAATGAAACCCACCGCCTTTTTGATCAACACGGCCCGGGGTGCACTGGTGGTAGAAGAAGATCTGTACGAAGCTTGCAAAAATGGTGTAATCGCCGGCGCCGGACTGGATGCGATCCGGCAAGAACCTGTGGATCCCAAAAATCCGCTACTCACGCTGGATAACGTAATCATCTATCCCCATATCGGCGGCAATACCACAGAAGCAGCACATCGGGCTTCCTACTTCTCCGCCATGGGTATTGAAGAAGTGTACGAAGGTAAACAGCCGACTTGGCCCATTCACGATGTGGATTACGCAACAGCTAAAACTTACACCGATACCAAGAAACCGGACAAAAAACCGGCGGGTATGTTTGACTTCTGATTTTGGGCGCCATGCCCTCCTATATAACCCTTACAACCATAAAAAGAACGCCTCTGCTTTCTGATGAAGCAGGGGTGTTTTGCATGTTGTTTTAGGAATGGTAAGAGTTTTACCCTGTATAGTTGATACTCTATAGAAAACTCCCCAAAGCCACTATTATAGTTACGAGCTTGGTTCTATTGCCTAAAATGCCCGTTTTGCCGTAGAATAGTAGTCAATAGTAGCAGATTCTGGAAAGGACAGGTTAGGCAAAGGTGCTGGAACCCAAAGAAACCTTTTTTGTCAGAGAAAAGAGCTTTTATAAGCAATGGTTGTCCCTAATGCTGTTTTTGGCGCTACAGAATATGATTGCCTACAGCGTCAACATGGCGGACAATGTGATGCTGGGGAGCTACAGCCAGTCAGTATTATCCGGAGCAGCGATTGTGAACCAGCTGTTTTTCGTGGTTCAGATTTTTGCCAATGCCCTAGGGGAAGGCATTGTGGTGCTTGGGTCCCAGTATTGGGGAAAGAAAAAATTGTCTCCCATCCGCCAATGTATCGGTATCGGGATGAAAACGGGGCTGTTTCTCAGCCTTTGTTTGGTGGCGTTGTGTGCGACGCAGTCCGGGCCATTATTGGGGCTATTTACAGCGGATACACAGATTCTTGTGGAAGCACAAAAATACCTAGAGATTATCCAACTGACATTTCCTTTCTTTGTCGTGTCCACGATTCTCTATGCGGGATTACGCGCTGTAGCTCTTGTCCGCATTGCTTTTTATACGTCCATTGTTTCCTTGGGGATCAATGTCATTTGTAATTATCTTTTGATCTATGGGAATATGGGGTGCCCTGAGCTGGGAATCCAAGGGGCAGCCATAGGGACGTTGATTGCAAGAATTGTGGAGCTGGGTATGATTCTGCTCTATGTTTTCCGGGATCGGCGTCTTAGCCTCTTTTCAGAAAATATTTTCAAACGAGATCCAGACCTGGAAAAAGACTATCTTCGTGTGGATGCGCCCATCCTAGGAGCACAGCTGCTGTGGGCCTTGGCGACGCCGATCCAGACTGCTATTTTGGGGCACTTATCTTCTGATGCCATTGCGGCCAATTCTGTTTCCACTACGTTTTACCAGTATCTCAAGGTCATTGTACAGGCCATGGCTTCTGCTTCTGCCGTCATGATGGGACGGGCAGTTGGGTATGGAGATTGGTTGCGAATTCGGGAAGAAGGACGTACCATTTCCGGCCTTTCCGTGGCAGCAGGCCTTATTTTAGGTGGCGGGTTATATCTGCTAAGAAGTCCTTTGCTCTCCCTGTATGAGCTTAATCCCACAGCTATGGATCTTTCCAACCAGTTCCTTCTTGTGATGAGTGTGGTGATGGTAGGTATGTCCTATCAGATGTGTGTCAGCGTAGGCGTTATCCGGGGCGGCGGAGATACCTTGTTTGGATTTATCATGAATATGGTCAGCACCTGGCTGATTGTAATGCCCTTATCCTTTTTAGGCGCCTTTGTGTGGCAACTCCCCGTTGTCCAGGTCGTTATCCTCCTCCAAGCGGACCAAGTATTTAAAGTCATTCCTGTCTTTTTCTGGTACTCCAACTATCGTTGGGTGAAGAAACTGGCGAAGTGAGGGGGATGGCGAGAAACTCTACAAAATATTCTTTTTTCATGAACGGTGGGGCTAGAATAGTTCACTTTTATAGTAGCGTCTACACAACAATTAGGGAAGGAGAAACGCAATGCTAGAAAAATACAGAAATAAAGTCAAATCTCCTGCGGAGGCTGCCAAAGCAATTCGGAGCGGAGATTGGGTGGATTTTGGATTTGGAAATGGGTTTCCGGAATTGATGGATGCGGCGCTTGCAGCCCGCAAAGAGGAACTTCGTGATGTCAAGATCCGGGGCGGGCTGGTGTATCGTCCGGTGATTCAGGTGGTGGATTGTGATCCGGAGCAGAAAAGTTTTCAGTATTATAGCTGGCACTTAGGGGCCTATGAACGGAAAATGTTCTCCCAAGGGCGGCTACACTTTATGCCCATGCTGTTGCGACTGATTCCGTCAATGTATCGAGAGTATTTGAGGGTGGATGTGGCAGTAGTGCCGGTTTCAAAACCGGACGATAAAGGCTTTTGTGGTTTGGGTCTAGCCAATTATGGTTGGAAGCATATCATTCAAAAGGCACGCACCGTGATCTTTGAGATTAATGAGCGCATGCCTACGTTGCAAGGGGTGGACGGGTCCCACCGCGTCAGTTTGGAAGATGCGGACATTGTCGTGGAAGGAGAACATGCTCCTCTTGCTACCAATCGTTACCGGGAACCTTCGGCAGCGGATCTGCAAATCGCCCAAAACGTGGTGGCGGAAATCCCTAGTGGAGCTACGTTATCATTGGGCGTAGGAACGGTACCCTTTACCATTGCCCAGATGCTGGCTAAATCTGACAGGGAGGATTTGGGCTGTCATACCGGTACCATTAGCGACGCTTTTTTGGAATTGTACAAAGCTGGAAAATTGACCAATGCCAAAAAAGAGATCAATACAGGTCGCAGTACCTGGAACCTTGCTAGTGGCAGCCAGAAATGCTATGACTGGCTGCAGGAACATCCGGATCTATTCTATCCGGCGGATGTGGACTATGTGCACAACCCCCGGGTGATGGAAAAGCTTTCTCATTTTATCAGCATAAACGGTGGTGTACAGCTGGATCTCATGGGACAAGAAAACGCAGAATCCGTGGGATCGCGGCAGCTTTCCGGTACTGGCGGCCAGTTGGATTTTCTGGAAGGAGCCTTTTTATCTCCAGGAGGGGCTGGCTATATTGCCATCGAATCTTCCCATGTGGATAAAAAAGGCATGCGCCATTCCAATATTGTAGCCCAGATCCCTGGCGGCAGTACTGTCTCTGCCCCGCGGGCCTTGATTCAAAATGTAGCCACCGAATATGGCATTGCCCATTTAACAGGGCTCTCGTTAAAAGAGCGGGCCTATGCCATGATTGCCGTGGCTCATCCAGATTTTCGGGAGGAACTGCGGGCGTATGCAGATAAGACATTTCAATAAGTCAAAAAAGCCTGGTCAGGATGTTGGCCAGGCTTTATAATTAAGGCATCAACGTAAAGGCGGGAGGAATTTCCATGGGAAATTTGGTTCTGGGTATATTTTGTGCCGTGCTATTTCTTTTTATCGCCACGGGTCTCCCGCTTTTGGGCGCCCTATTTATCGGCTTCCTGCTATTTGCCGGGTATGCGCTGTATTTGGGGCATGGTGTGAAAAGTGTGCTTTCCATGGCCTGGGAAGGCATCTGGCGAATCCGGATGCTGCTAGTGGTGTTTATGCTCATTGGGGTACTGACAGGGCTTTGGCGGGCGTCCGGCACCATTGCCTATATCATTGCCGGGGCGGTATCCTGGATCCGGCCGTCGATTTTTTTGCTCCTGGCTTTTTTGCTGAACTGCGGCATTTCTTTTCTTTTGGGCAGCAGTTTTGCTACCGGAGCCACTATGGGGGTCATTACGTTTTCTGTAGGGCAGAGCCTGGGAATTCCAGCGCCTTATACAGGCGGCGCCATTTTGTCCGGGGCCTATTTTGGAGACCGGATGAGTCCGGTTTCTACTAGTGCTCTTTTGGTCAGTACTCTGACAGAAACCGATATTTATAAAAATATCGGCAATATGGCCCGCTCGGCGGTGGTTCCTTTTGGCCTTAGCTGTGCATTGTATGTGGGTATCGGCTTTTTTGTATCGCCCCTTGCTGCAGAAGTCGGCGCAATGACAGGGCCGCTAGAAAGTTTGTACCATTTTACGCCGCTTTTGCTGTTGCCGGCGCTTTCGATTTTGCTGCTCAGTTTTTTCCGGATTTCTGTGAAAAAGAATATGCTGGTGAGCATTGTCCTGGCCTTTTTCCTGGCGCTTTTTGTTCAGCAGCGGACCATCTCGGAACTGCTCCAAATCATGGTGCAGGGATATCGCACGACGGATCCTTTCATGGCCCATATGCTAAACGGGGGCGGCATCCAGTCCATGCTGCGGCTGTCCGCTATTGTTTGCCTGTCCTCTTCGTATTCCGGGATTTTTAAAGGAACGGGACTTCTTCACGGCTTGGAAACGCTGCTGAACCGTTTCCAGCAAAAAACTGGTGCCTATCCAGCAGTTCTTTTGTCGTCGATTTTTACCGGACTTGTGTCTTGTAACCAGACACTAACCTTAATGTTGACCCACCAACTGACGGCTTCTTTTGTGAAGAAAAAAGAAGAAATGGCCCTTTTCTTGGAAAATACGGCGGAGCTGATTCCGGCCCTGATCCCCTGGTCCATCGCCTTTACTGGCGTAATGGATTCGGCGGGGGTGCCGGGGTATGCTGCAGTGGGCTGTGCGTTTTATCCGATTTTGTTACCCTTGTGGGGGCTTGTGAAAAAAGTCCGAGTATGAGGGGGCTTACCTGTGGCACCTATGAGAAATTATCAAAAAAAGAGGAGCTGAAATTTTCAGCTTCTCTTTTTTTGGCAGTCGGCGCAATATCCATAAAGTTCCAGGTAGTGTCCCACGATTTCAAAATGGGTCTTTTGGGCCAGGTCTTCTTCAAATCCGTGGAGGGGGCAGTCATCAATATTCACCACTTTGTGGCAGGAAAGACAGATCAGATGGTGGGTATGGCTAAGGGTATAGAGCAGAAATCCGGCTTTGCGGCTCTGGGGCAGAATGATTTTCTCTGTCAGCTTTTTCTCTGTAAAAAGTTCCAGGATCCGGTAGACCGTGGAAAAATTCATCAGGGCCCCCTGTTTCCGGAGGGTCTCATAGATGTCATCGGCGGTCAGTACTTCTCGCTGCTCCAGCAGGATTTGCAGTACGGCCAGCCGGGACTGGGTACGCTTTAAGCCGGTCTGACGGATTAGGGATTCCGCATCCAATACTTTGGAAAGTTCTTGTCTCATAACGCCTCCTGTTCCCTTTTTCTCACAATTTCCTGATAGGCGATCACACAAAGCAACAGCACCACAGAAAGTATGGCGGTGATGCCACCGGGGGCGGCTCCAGCATAATAGGAGATGAAAAGCCCGCCCATAATGTCAATAAAACTAAAGAGTACGGAATAGGCCATGGTTTTTTTAAAGCTTTTTCGTAATTGCATGGCCGTAGCGACCGGCAGGGCAATCAGGGAACTGATCACTAAAATCCCTACAATCCTAAGGGAAACGGCAATGGTGGCCGCGACCAGAATGGAAAAAATGTAATTGATGGGCCGGGTTTTCACTCCGGCAATCCGGGCCCCATCCTCGTCAAAAGCGAGCAGCACCAGCTGGGGAAACAGACCAAAAATGGCAAGGAGGGAAATGATCGTGAGAATGGCTACGGTGATCACTTCCTCCGGGGTGACGGTCAAGATGCTGCCAAATAGGAAGGAATCCACATTGGCATGTACTGCTCCGGAGCTGATAATGGTGATAGCAATCCCCACGGATAAAGACAGCACAATCACAAGGGTTAATTCTGCATAGCGGCGAAATTTTTCCCTAAGCAGCTCAATTAGGAGTGCAAAGAGAGAGGTCACGCCAAAGGCGCTTAAAATGGGATTAAAATGAAATAACAGGCCGCCAGCTACCCCTGCCAGAGAACTGTGGGCCAGGGTATCCCCGATCATGGAATAGCGGCGCAGTACCAAAAATGTGCCGATGAGGGGGCAGATCAGGCTGATAAGCAGCGAGATCAAAAAGGCGTTGCGCATAAAAGCATAGTCAAACATGATAGGCTTCGCCTCCGTTTTCCTGCAGATATTCTTGGATATAGTCCTGGGGCGTGCAGAAATGCCCCCCTTTGTCCCGCATATGGAAAAAAGTCATAGCCTGGCTGGCCGCATACCGCAGATTATGTTCCACGGTGATGATGGTGATGCCCTCTTCGTGGTTTAGCTGGTGGATCAGGGGATAGAGATCCGCCTGGCTTTTCATATCCATGCTGGTGCTGGGTTCATCAAAAATTAATAGATCCGGGTGCCCTAAAAGGGCTTTGGCAATCATTACTTTTTGGAACTGGCCGCCGGACAAAGCGCCGATTAAATGCTCCTGCAAAAACTCAATATTCATTCTGGCAAGAGCCCTGCGGGTGGCTTTTTTGTCCTTGATGTGGAGGACTTGCCGTGTGTAGTCCAGCACTTCGTAAACAGTAATGGGAAACTGTTTATTGACCATATCCGTGGGCTGGGGCACATAGGCCGGTTTTTTGAACGTAGAGTGAATGGTCCCGGCAGTAGGGGATAACAGGCCCAGTATTAATTTAATCAGGGTACTTTTGCCGCAGCCATTTTCTCCTACAATGGCCACATAGGCCCCGTCGGAAAGGGTAAAATTCAGGTCCTGGAGAATATAAGGGCCTTGCTCATAGGCAAAAGACAGATGGGAAATTTCCAGCATACAAAAAGGTCCTTTCTTGTGTGCAAATGCATGGCATTTGGCAACAAATGGTGTTCTCTATCATATACCATCCCGGAGGAAAAGAACAGGGCTTATTTTATTGTTTCTGCCTGCATGACTTTTGTCAAAATAGGAACGAGCGATGTAACCGGGGAATTTTCCCGGTAGGCCAACCCTATGGTGCGGTGGTTGTACCGGCTTTTAAAGTGGAAAAACAAGGTGCGGTTGCTCCTGGGATTGCAGTTGCGGGCGATCACATCCGGCAAAAATCCCACGCCGTAATTGTGGTTGACCAGAGAATACACGGTATCCAGGTTTTCTGACTGGTAAATGGACTGGGGTTGAAATCCCATGTGCTTACAGATTTTCAGCGCCTGTCGATGCATCTTCAGTCCTTCTTTGGGAAGGACAAAGGGAAGATGTTGGTAAAGCAGGAGATTAAGCGTATCTTCTTGTTTTTCCTGGGCGCTTTTCACTAGACGCATGGCTTCTTGATTATCCTTGCTGAAGGCAAATAAAATTTCTTCTGTCCCCAGTGGCACAAAGGAGACTTGCGGCTGGGTGGTAGGGGCCGGAAAAATCCCAAAATCCAGTTTTTCGCAGGCAATCTGGCCTTCCAGATAATGGGATTCTCCGTCCACAATCTGAATGCGGTATCCTGGCAGCTGCTCCCGGAGCTTTTCCAGGTAGGGGGTAAGAAAATATTTTCCGTAAAACTGAGAGACCCCGATGCTGATTTGTTTTCGCTCTGCCTTCTGCCAATGCCGCATGGCGGATTCCAGGTTTTCCATCTGCTGCAGGATGCTTTGTCCTTTTTGGACATAATAGTCGCCAGCTGGCGAAAGTTCTACCCGGCTGCGGCTGCGGTAAAATAAGGTCACCTGCAAGTTCTTTTCCAGTCGTTTGATATACTGACTGAGTGCCGGCTGGCTGATGTATAAGGCTTTGGCGGCCTGAGAAAAATTGCCAGTCCGGGCGATGGCCAGTACGTATTCTAAATCCCGTGTATCCATAAACTCTCCTTATAACGCTACCTTATAAGCTTATCATAATATAGTATTATACAACAATTTTCTCCCGTGCTATAGTAAAAACAGAAAAAGTTAGAAAACAATGACATCTTTTGCAACAACGGAAAACAAAAGCAAAGATAAGGGGGAGAACATATCATGACGATGAATTTGACTCGTAAAATTTTGGCGGCCCATCTGGCAGAACCGTCCGCTATGGTGCCTGGCGAAGAAATTAAGGTGACGGTGGATCAGACGCTGACCCATGATATCAATGCAGTGATGGCCTATCTGGCCTTCGAGGCACTGGAGCTGGACAAAGTGCGGACGAAACTCTCCGTCAGCTATATTGACCACAATTTGCTGCAGATTGATAACAAGACGCCGGATGATCATATTTATCTTCAGTCCATCGCTCAGAAATATGGGCTGATCCTTTCCAAAGCGGGTAATGGAATCTGCCATGCGCTGCAATGCAGCCGCTTTGCTAAGCCAGGGGCTTTACTGCTCGGCGGGGACAGCCACACGCCCAGCTGCGGTGCCGTGGGGCAATTGTCCATCGGCGTGGGTGGCATGGATATTGCCGTTGCTTTGGCCGGATTTCCCTATGTGATGAAAATGCCTAAAGTGGTGAAAGTCAATCTCACAGGGAAACTTCGCCCCGGCGTAGCGGCAAAAGACGTAATTCTAGAAATGCTGCGGCGGATCAGCGTCAAAGGTGGCGTGGGCAAAGTGTATGAATATGTGGGAGAAGGCGTTGCAACGTTATCCATCCCTGAACGGCTCACCATTGCCAATATGGGTGCGGAAATGGGTGCGACGACCTCTATTTTCCCGGCGGACGCACAAGTCCGGAATTTTTTAAAGGCCCAGAATCGGCTGCAAGACTATGATGCACAGTGGGTACCGGACGCAGGATGCAGCTATGACGAGGAAATGGAATTGGATTTGTCCGCGTTGGAACCGCTGGTGGCATGCCCCCATCTGCCGGATAATGTAGTGAAAGTGAAAGATGTACCTAAGGTGCCGGTGCAGCAGGTATTTATCGGCAGCTGTACCAATGGATCCTACAGCGATTTTAAAAAAGTATCCCTGGTGCTGAAAGGGCATAAACTCAATCCCAATGTGAGCCTAGTGCTGGGCATTAGCTCCCGGCAAATTTACCTGCAACTGTTACAGGATGGGGTGATTACGGATTTGTTAAATTCCGGCGCCCGGATTACGGAACTGGCGTGCGGTGCGTGCTGCGGTATCGGCATTGCCCCCTCCAGCAAAGGCATTTCCGTACGGACCAGCAACCGAAATTTCAAGGGACGCAGCTCTACGGCGGATGCCAGTTTGTATCTGGTGAGCCCGGAAGTGGCGGCGGCAACCGCCATTAAAGGGGAATTGGCCCTGCCAGAAGACGTGATGGAAGATGTATCGGTGCTGGCGGACGTGAAAGAACCGGAAACCTATCCTATCAACGACAACTTGTTCCTCCTGCCGCCTAGCGATGGCAAATCTGTGGAGATTGTACGGGGCCCCAATATCAAACCTCTGCCTGTGGCCGATCCACCGGAAGAAGAACTGGTGGCTAAAATTAGCCTCAAGGCACGGGACAATGTGAGTACGGATGATATTACTCCTGCCAGCGCGGAATTTTCTTCCATGCGGAGCAATATGCCGGCTATGGCCCAGTATGCTTTTTGCCGTTACGACCCGGATTTTGCCAAGCGGGCACAACATGATGGGAAAAGTTTTATCATCGGCGGGGAAAACTATGGACAAGGTTCCTCTCGGGAACATGCGGCCATTACCCCTATGTACCTGGGCGTCAAAATGGTGATTGCCAAAGGATTTGCCCGGATCCATAAGGGCAATTTGATCAATCACGGTGTCATCCCGGCGGTATTTGCGGATAAGGCGGCTTACGACCAGGTAGCACTGGATGATGAGCTGCAAATCCATGGCTTGCGTCAGCAGATGAAAGAAAAAACCATTCAGGTGGAAGACGTAACCAAAGGGTTTACGTTCACCGTCAATCTGGAACTGACGGATCAGGAAGTAGAGATTCTACTAGCTGGTGGTAAATTGCGGTATTATAAAGCCATTTTGGAAAAGGAAGGGAAATAATATGACGACTGCCTATGTTGGATGCCGGACCACCCAGAAACGCTATGCTCACGGCAAAGGCATTTCCCGTTATACCCTTGATGCCAAGGGGAAGTGGATCCTGCAAGGAATTACTAAGACCTTGGATAATCCAGCCTGGCTGGTCTTTGATCGGACAAAACAATACTTATATACGGTACACGGGGATGGGCATAAGGTCAGTGCCTTTGCTGTGCAACCGGACGGAGATCTTGCGTTTCTTGGCACCGTGGATAGCCAGGGTAAAAACCCGGTGTATGGTACGGTAACCTTCAATAATCAATTCTTGTTGGTGGCTTCTTTGCAGGGCGGTGCGGTGGCGAGTCTTCCTATCCGGCAGGATGGAAGTCTGGGAGAAGCAGTCAGTGTGGTACATTTTGAAGGACCAAAGGAAGGCGGCATCTCCCATGCCCATGCCTGCGTGTTGGATCGTACCGGAAAGTTCCTTCTGGTGCCGACACAAGCCCGTGAGGTGGGCTATGACCGGGTATGGGTCTTAAGCGTGGATCAGGAAACAGGAAAACTCACAAAGGTTTCCTATACGGAAGCGCGGAAGTATGATGAACCACGGCACTTGGTATTTTCCAAAGATAATAAGCACGTGTACCTGGTAAATGAAAAAGCAAGTACGCTGCGGGTATTTGACTTTGATGCCCAAAAGGGCGTGCTGACACCCAAACAAGTGGTGCCTACCTTGCAAGATACGTATGTAGGCCCTAATATGGCCAGTGCCATTGTATTAAGCCAGGATGGAGCGCATGTGTACGTATCCAATCGGATTCGAGAAGGAATTCCACCGGAAGGCGAAGGCTATGCCGGGACGTTCCGGGGACAGGAAACCATTGCCAGTTATACCATTGATGCAGCAACTGGCCTGTTGAAAAATCCGGAATGGGTAAATTGTGGGGGATATACCCCACGGTTTATGACCTTGTGTCCGGATGGCAACTTGCTGGTAGCCAATATGGACAGCGATACGATAAAAATTTTTGCTCCGGCAGGGGATGGTCTCCGTGATACAGGAGAAACAATAGTAACGGAAAGTCCCTGCGCTGTGGTATTTCGGTAAGGGGGCGAGTGTATGAATTTGGGCCTATTGTCCCTGGCGCTTTTGGTGGCGGCCATTGCCATTGGGTTCTTTCGCAAAACCAATGTGGGCTTGGTGTGCTTATTCCTGGCTTTTCTGCTGGGAAAGGCAGCGGGAATCCCTACGGGAGAGATCTTAAAGGGATTTAATCCCAACTTATTTATCAATCTGATGGGCATTACTCTTTTATTCAGCGTGTTGAATAAAAATGGAACCATAGAGCTTTTGGCGAAAAAAATCGTAGGATTGGCAGGGAAAAACAATTTTTTGATTCCCATTGTGATTTTCCTTATGGGGGCCTTCCTGAGTGGTATTGGGCCCGGCTCCATCCCTCTTTTGGCCATTATGCCGGCCATTGCCATTCCTCTTGCCAAGGCACGTGGATACAATCCCTTGATGCTGGCCATTATCGGCTGTGCCGGTTGCTTTGGCGGACGGATTACCCCTATTACGCCAGAAGGCCTGCTGTCCTTTGACCTATTGCGGCAAAGTGGATTAGATACAGCGCCTGCTGTGCAGCCCATTTATATGGCCCAGTTTATCAGCGGAGTTTTGATTGCTACCGTGGCTTTTGTGTATTATAAGGGGTGGAAACCGGATGCCGTGGATACTACGGCAGAAGAACGATCTGCGTCCTTTGCTCCGAACCAGTGGCTGTCCCTGTTAGGGCTTGTTGTTATGGCGGTACTTATCATTGGACTGAAGCAAAATGTGGGACTCACTGGGTTTGCGGTGAGTGCGGTCCTATTGATCTGCCACGCAGGCTCTGAAAAAGAAAGTCTGCGGGCGATTCCCTGGGGCGTGCTTCTTATGGTGTCCGGCGTCAGTACCCTGATGCATTTGGTGATCCAGACCGGTGGCATTAAAATGCTGACGGCTGCCTTGGCCACGCTGATGAATACCCATACCGCACCGGCGATCATGGCATGTACAGCGGGTTTGATGAGTCTTTTTTCTTCCGGGTTGGGCGTGGTGTTTCCTACGCTGATTCCTACGGTGGCAGAATTAGGACAGGCCATCGGGGTAAATCCCTTAGAACTGGCTTCCATGGTTTTGATCGGCGGTACCATTACCGGGCTTTCCCCGATTTCGACCACAGGGGGTATGATTATGGCTACCTTGATGACGGAAGAAAGCGGAGAAACCAAAAAAGGTGAGGAAATGCACCTTTTTATGGAGCTAGTGGCCTGGGCAATTGGCATCCTGGTTGTGCTGACCCTTTTGGCCGGGATCGGCGTGTACAACTGGATCTTCTGAGAAAAAATTACAAAAGCACCCCATTATTGTCCCACCGATAGGACAATAATGGGGTCATATTGTCTTATTCGTAAGACAAAAATGCCATAATATTGTCTTGTGAATAAGACAAAAATAGAGTAGTATACTCTAGTACATATTTTTAGCGTAAGCGATGGAAGTTGTAGCAGGCAGGGGGCGATGCGTTGCTTTTTAAAATCGTAAAAGTTGTGGCCGATGTGTTACTGCCTCTTTGGGCAGGCTATCTTTGCCGACAGCACGGCTGGATGAGCGAAAAACAATGCCAAAAGTTAATGCTGTTTAATGTGATTGTGCTGCTCACCACCATGAACCTGATGAGTTTCTGGATCCTGCCCGTGGATTCTGCGCTGCTTTTGATTCCCGTACTCAGCTTATTAACAGCCCTTTTGGCGGGGAGCCTTGCAGCGTTTACGTTTGCCAAACAGTTCTCGGATCTCTTGGAACAGGGATCCTACGTCATCTCCTGTATGCTGTCCAATATTGGCACTATGGCCGGCTTGGCGGCCTATTTTCTTTTTGGGGAAGTGAGCTATGCCTATACCCAGCTATTTGCGGTGCCCCAGAATATTTTGATGGTGATTTTTGCCTTTCCCCTGGCGCAGTACTACCGCAAACGGTATTTACAGGAAAAAAGCAATACAGAGCTACATTTAAGCTTTCGTAAAATGTTTCTGACTCCCAAACAATTGGGCCTTGTGGGGATGCTGGTAGGGATTGCCCTGCACCTGGCACAGGTGGCCCGGCCAGAAGTGATTACCCAAACATTCTCCTATCTGGTGCATGTCCGTGCCTGGATTGCCCTTTTACCCGTGGGCTTTGTGCTGGATTTCCACAGGGCACGCCTGTATTATAAGCGGGTTCTGTCCATGTTGCCCTTGCGGTTTCTGCTGGTACCCGGTATTATTTACTGCGTGGCCAAATTGTTTTTCTCCGACCAGGTCTTATTGGGGACAATCCTTGTGGCGGCAGCCGCACCGGTTGCCATTAACGCCGTGATTACCGCTACGTTGTACCAATTAAACCTGGATTTGCCCGTGGCTGCGTTTATTGTAACGACGGCCTCCTATGTTGTGATAGCTGTTCCTGCGCTGTATTTGTATCTGGCACTGGGGGGGACACTATAAAATTTATATTGCAAAGAAAGAGGAAGTGACTTGATGGAAAAATTGGTTTCCAAGAATACCGGGCTGTCTTTGTTAGCGCTGGTCTGTATGTTTGGCTTTGGATATTTGCCCCCTATGGCGGGCTTATCCGTTGCAGCGATGCGGGTGATCGGGGTCTTTTTAGGCTCCTTGATTTTCTGGATCGGGGTAGCCATTGATTGGCCCAGCCTTTTGACGCTTTTGGCACTGGGCTTTATTCCTGTGTTTGGGTTTGGCAAAACTTTCGCTGGGGCTTTTGGCAACACCACCGTGGCATTTCTTTTGCTTACCTTCATGCTGGTGTATCCTCTGGCACAAACCCACTTTGTCCGGCGCTGTACCGTGGCCTTCATCACCAATCCCATTGCCCGGAAAGGGCCCTGGTCCCTGGTGATCTTTTTACTGGCGGCGGTGACCTTTATGGGGCTTTTTGTTTCCCCCTCTGTGCTGTTTGTTGCCTTTATGCCATTTTTGGAAGATATTTTCAGCGTGCTGCATATCCAAAAAGGCAGCATGTCCGGCCGGATGATTATGACCGGTTCTGCTATCTGTATCAGCCTGTCTTCCGGCATGACCGCCATCGGGCATGTGTGGCCCACCATGGCCATGGGATATTATGCTACGGCTACAGGCCGGGATATTAATCAGTTCCAATATATGGCTATGGGGATTCCTACCGGGATTTTGCTGGTTGCGCTATTGGTGCTGGGCTTTCGGTTCCTCTATCGTCCTGATGATATCCACCAGATTCACCCGGAAGAGGCCCTGCATTTACGGGGAACGGTTCCCAAAGCAGATTTGCGGGAGAAAATTATTCTCAGCGTGGTGGGACTCACCGTCCTTTTGTGGGTTGGTCCCAGCCTGCTCAAAGGGACATTTCCTCTCTTTTATAAAACCATTAGCAGCTACACAACGGCTATGCCGCCACTGTTGGGGTGCAGCATTTTGTTCCTGGCAAGGGTGGATGGGGAGCAGATTTTAAAATTCAAAGAAGTGACCCAAAAGGGAATTTTGTGGGGGAGTATTTTTATGACCGGGGCGGCTACGTACCTAGGATCCTGCATGACCCATCCGGAAGTGGGCATCAGCAAATGGCTGACGGATACGCTGGCTCCGTTGACTACCAGTCTGCCTGTTACCGGCATGATTTTGTTCTTTATGCTGTGGGCGCTGTTAGAAACCAACTTCTCTTCTAACATTGTGACCACAACCGTGGTCAGCGCCGTGGCGCTTTCTGTACTCACTACGCTGCCAGAAGGAACGGTGAATGTAGGCGTGGTGGTGAGCATGGTGGGATTTGCGGCGGCTATCTGCAGCATGACGCCTGCCGGACAGAGCACAATTAATACGGTGGCCATTGGTTCTGGCTGGACGACGGCAAAAACCATGTTTATCTGGGGCGGCTATATGGCGCTGATGGCGTTACTAGTTTTGACGTTTATTACTTACCCGTTTGCGTCTTTGTTTATTTAGCAGGTGAGATGATGAGAAAAAGAACACTTCGTTTTGACGTAGCCGTTGCTGGGGGTGGAACTGCTGGTGTAGCTGCGGCGTTGGGGGCCGCCATGGCGGGCGCCCGTGTAGTCATTTTGGAACGGGATCCGTACTTGGGCGGCATTGCTACCCATTCCGGGGTGGGCGCCTTTTGCGGGTTCTATACCTGTGGGGAAAATCCGGTGAAGGTGGTGGCAGGCGCTGGGGATCTGGTGCTGGAGGAACTGAAAGCACTCAATCCCCACGCAGCGGAAATTATTATTTCTGCTGCCGGCAATAAAAATATTAACTTCCATCCGGAGTATTTGAAATGCGCTCTGGATACGCTTATGGAGCGGTATCACATTACCTTATTGCTGCATACCACGATCACAGCGGTGCAAACGGTAGAACAGCAAATGACGGTCCTTATTTGTCACGATGATGAAGGTGAATTTACTGTGAAGGCGGATGCCTTCGTAGATGCTACAGGAGATGCGTCCTTATCCTTTTTGGCGAATGTGCCGGTGCAAATCGGGGATGCCCAGGGAGCGGTCCAAACGGCGACCCTGCCGTTTAAGCTATGCAACGTGGACCCAGAGCACACCTATACGCCTGCTGCGGTAGAACAAGCCGTCCTTAAAGGAAAAGCGGCGGGTATTCCATATATGACCCGGGAAAAAGGATTTATCCTGCAACGGAAAAATTCTACGATGGTGACCGTCCTGCTGCCCACCGCGGAAGTGAAAGACTTGTCGGCAGCTTCCTTAACCGAGCAGGAAATCAATACCCGCAGGCAGGCTCTTTCTTATACGGAAGCGTTTCGTCGCTATCTTCCCGGCATGGAGCATTGTGAACTAGCCATAATGGGTCCCACGCTGGGCTTTCGGGAAAGCCGGCGCATGATTGGCCGCGCCTTGCTTTGTGCTCCTGATGTGCTGGAACGGAGAAAATCTCCCGCCGGCGTGGCCCGGGGTGGATGGAAACCGGAAATCCACCGCAGCGTGAACAAGATGGCGACCTATTTAGACGTTAAAGACGGAAGCTATTTTGATATTCCGCTGGACGTACTGCGCTCTGCGGCCCTGGACAATCTTTTTGGCGCCGGCCGGGTGGTGTCCTCCGATGCCATCGCATTTGCGGCGGTGCGTGTTATGGGAACTTGTTTTGCTACCGGACAGGCTGCTGGTGTGGCAGCTGCATTCCAGGCAAAGAAAAACAGCTGTCCGCTGGCAGAGATCCAAGAAGAACTAAAGCGGCAAGGTGCTTTGGTTTAAGAAAAAAGGAGAGGACGAGGTTTATACCATGCTTCCCTATTCATTTTGGCAACACTATTTTCTGCCTGATGCGCCTACCGCTCGTTGGGCATGGAAGGTGCTACTTAGCCTTTTGCTTCCCATTTTGTTCTGGTCTATAGCGCCGCTTGCGCTGACCCGGCAGCAGGCCCTGGTGGTGGGGTGCGTCCTGCTGGTCATTGTCTGGTGGAGCACCAACTGGATCAAGAAAATCCCAGCGGCTATCTGTCTTTCCCTGTCTTTTTGTCTCTTCAGCGGGACGAAGCTGACCACCATTTTTTCTTTTCCCCTTTCGGAAACCTTCCCTTTGATTGTGATGACGTATCTGTTTAGCCAGGCCATCACCAATTCCGGGCTGATGGAAAAACTGATCCATCCGCTTCTGCTGCGCTGGATACGAACTTCTTATGGGTGTACGGCGGCCATTATCGCTATTTTTTACCTGACCATGTTTGTCATTCCCCAGCCGCTGGCACGACTGATTATCGTCGCTTCTATTTTTCAAAAGTTTTTCCAGGATACTAAGCTTCCAAAACAGGTCCGTTCCGTTCTGCTTTACGCGCTATTTCTTTTCTATGCAGCGGTGAATATGAGCGCCAAAGATGCGGATATGATTATGAACTATGTGGCGGCTGGATTTTCACCGGTGCCCATTAGCAATGGGCAGTGGATGATTGCCATGGCATTGCCGACGTTTTTGACGATTTTGGCTCTTACCGGCATTTTCTTTCTGCTCTTTCGAAAAGAACTGCAGGGGGGACATTTCCAACCGCCGAAAGAAATGGCTGAGACCCGGTTGACCCAGCAGCAAAAAAGGGAAGGTACTCTGATTTTAACCACCGTTATTATGTGGATGACGGCCCCTATCCATGGCATCAACAGCTCTCTTATTACGTTGGTGTCCTTGTGCTTTTTGTTTGGCATGGGGACGCTGCACAAAAAAGATTTTCGTTCCATCGACGGGACGACCCTTATTTTTCTGACTGCGGCGTTTTCTATTGGCGGCGTGCTGAAAGAATGTGGAGCGGCAGATAAAATCTTTGGGCTTTTTGCAGGGATTTTTCCCGCTACGTTTTCTCCTTTTTATATGATTCTGATGCTACTAGTTACCATGGCGCTGCATATGATTTTGGGGAGCAATACCACAACATTATCCGTTGTGGTTCCTGGGCTCATGATTTTGTGCGGGCATGTAGTGGATGCCCCGGTGGTCGTCTATGTAGCCATTGTGGCGGTTTCCTTTCATGCCATACTGCCCTTTCATTCGGTGGCTTTGATGATCGGAGAGACAGAAGGGCACTTCCCTGCGTCTTATATTACCCGCATGGCCATTCCCCTGACCTTGATGCTCTATCTTTCCGCCATCGTATTTTATCTCCCTTGGTGGCGGTGGATCGGACTCTTGTAAACTGAAAAGCGCTAGAAAAAAGAAGACCTGTATTCCATTTGGGAATGTAGATCTTCTTTTTTCTTTCACTTTTCACCGCTTTCCCTCTCTTCTATAATGAAAGTAACAGAGAATCGGAATAATCTGAAAAGAAATGGGGGAGTGTTATGCCAATGGCGGGAATTGCGTTATTGTTTTTGGTAGGGGCCATTGCCCTGGGCTTTGTAAAAAAATTAAATGTAGGGATGCTGTGTCTCGGCCTTACGTTAGTGCTGGGGAAACTGGGAGGAATTTCCGTGGGCAAGATGTACGGAGGGTTCCCGGGAAAACTGTTTTTAACTTTGTTGGGGACCATGTTCTTTTTTGCCCTCTTACAGGGGAACGGGACACTGGAAAAAGCTTCCAAAAAGCTGACAAGACTTTGCGGCACCAAGGTCTTTCTGGTACCCATTGTGATCTATGTAGCCAGCTTTGTGCTAAGTGCCATTGGACCGGGAGCCATCAGTGTGCAAACGGTGATGGTGCTGTTTGCGGTGCCGCTCGCCTTTCAGCTGCATGCTAGCCCAGTATTGCTGGGAACCATGGCTATTCTGGGTGCTGTGGGCGGCACTGCGTCTCCCATTGCACTGACCGGTATCATTGTGGGGGATTTGCTGGGACAAATGAAGGTTGCGATGCCCGGGCAGGAGATCTTCCTAGGAGTGACGGTGGCCAATTTTATGTGTGCCCTGGTCGTCTATCTCTTGTGTGAAGGATGGAAACTGCGGGGGACGCTCCAGGAGGATGTACAGGAAACCATTTCTTTTAATGGGATTCAGAAATTCAGTTTGCTGCTTATCGTGGTGCTCTTTGTGGCGGTGGTTGGATTTTCCCAGGATGTGGGGTTGGTTTGTTTTACACTTGCCATCATACTTCTTTTGACGGGGCAGGCGGATGAGAAAAAGGCGGTTAAAAGTTTGCCTTGGAATACCTTGATTCTGATCTGTGGCATCAGCGTGCTGATGAATCTGGTAAAATTATTGGGCGGCATTAACCTTTTGGCAGAATTGCTGGCTTCTTTTATGAACAGCACCACAGCAGCGGCGCTGATGGGACTTACCGGCGGCATTATGTCCTGGTTTTCCAGTGCCAACGGGGTGGTTTTCCCTACGTTAATTCCCACCGTGCCGAAAGTGGCGGCCAATGTGGGTGGCGCCTCCCTCATCCAGATGGTAGCCGCCATTGTCTGCTCTGCCACCGTGGCAGGGATCAGTCCTATGTCCACGGGAGGCTCCTTGATTATGGCCGGCTGCGCCCAGGAAAAGAAAGAGCCGGGCAATGATTCTGCACTTTTTGCCAAATTGTTTGGCATTTCGGCGCTTTGTGTAGGGATTGTCTTTGTGTTTACGTTGCTAGGCGGGTTAGCATTCTTGCACTAAGGAGGGACATCGCATGTTTGCATATGTTGGATCCAGGACGACCAAAGAAAGAAATGCGCAGGGCGAAGGCATTACGGTTTATGGCGTAGAGAATGGAAATTGGCGAAAAATCCAGACCGTTTCCTGTGGTGACAATCCTTCTTATTTGTGCTTAAATAAGGCACAGGATCATTTGTATGCCATTCACGGGGATGGCAGTACGGTAACGGCGTTTGCCGTGGACCCGGCGGGGATGCTGCAGAAATTGAATACGGTCTCCACCTATGGAACTAACCCAGTCCATTTGGTCGTGAGCCCCAATGGCAAAAATCTTTATGTCGCCAATTTGGAAACGGGTTCTTTGGCGGTGCTGGCAATTAAATCCGACGGGACGCTAGGAGATGGGAAGCAGGTACTCTTTATTCCAGGGAAACCGGCCCATGGTTATATTTCCCATCCCCATCAGGTTTGTCTGCATCCCGATGGAAAATGGCTGCTGGTGCCCTGTCAGGGGCGGGACCATGGCGTAGGAAAAGTGGTGGTGTACGCCATTGATCCTATCGATGATCACCTGGAAGAGACGTTTGTCTGGGTAGCGCGACCTGGGGCAGAACCAAGGCATATAGCTGTGCACCCCAATGGCAAGTGGGTCTATCTGGTGAATGAAAAAGACAGTACGGTTATTTATTTCCAATTTGACCAAAAGACAGGGGCCTTGCAACCGGTGCAACTTTTATCCACCTTGCCGGATGATTATTTTGGTCCTGGCTGGGCTAGCGGTATTGTGATGGATCCGAAAGGACAATTTGTCATTGCTTCCAATCGTACTCATGATTCCTTGACTCGATATAAGATTGCACCGGATACCGGGCGCTTGCACTATTTACAAACGATTTCTAGTGGAGGCGTGCAGCCACGCTTTTTGGATAGGGATCCTGAGGGAGCCATTGTGGCGGCCAACGAATTGTCTCACAACATCACATTTTTTACCAGTAAGTCAGATGGCTTGCTGCACCAAGATGCGCTAACTGTGGAAACCGGATCCCCTGTGTGCGTGATCTGGAAAGTATAGGCGACCGTCTCACTCTTTGCGCAACATATCCAGAAACAGGTGGACCTGGGGCAATTTGGCATAATCACTTTGGTAAAATACGTAGGTGGATCGAACAAATGCGGATCCATCGTTAAAGTGCAGGGGCTTCAGCAGAAGCCCCTCTTTATTTTCCAGGCAGATTTCCGGCAAAATGGACCAGCCGATGCCATGGCGGATCATGGCAAGGCAAGCGGCTATGTCATTGACCTGAATGGAACTGCCGGCCGGCCGCAAATGCTGCTCGCTTTTCCACCGTTGGACCTGGGCTGTAAAAGACTTATCGGACTGGCGATGGATATAGGGAAGGTCATTGAAAGAAAGTGCAGAATTTTCTTTCCGTGTAACGGCATACACTTTTTCGTTTCCAAGCTGGAACCCTTCTAGGGGACTGGAAAAATGGCCCCGCAAAATAGCTAGAAGCAAGCGGCCCTGTTGTAATTTTTGGTAGAGCCCGGTGCTTTGCCCTGTCATGACAGAAATTTGTACCTCCGGACAAGCTGTCATATAGCGTTTTAATAACGCCGGCAATTTGTACCGGGCAAAATTAACAGAAGTGCCGATCCGCAAATGGCCGGATACATGACCATGGGCAAATTGGGCCAAGCTTTTGACTTTCTGCAGGGATTCCTGTAATTGCCCCATCTCTTCGCTGATACTTTCTGCAGAGGCAGTGGGAATCAGGCCTTTAACGGTCCGGACAAACAGCGGTGCCCCCAGTTCTTGTTCTAATTTGTGCAGGCGTTTGGTGACAGCGGACTGGGTCATATAGAGGGATTGGGAGGCCGCCGTGATGTTTTTCGTTTCCATCAGGACATGAAAAATTTCTAAATCCCGTTCATCCATAAAACATTCCTCCTGGGAATTGACTTTATGGTTATTCTATCATTTTTCATAATGGAATAAAAGCAGTATAATACAGTCAAAAGATAAGAACTGTGGATGGCTACAAAGGATAAGGCAGAAATATAAGGAGGCACATCATGAATCAAGAACAAAGAAAATTTCCGTGCGTGTATATGCGGGGCGGCACCAGTAAAGCTGTTTTCTTCCGGAAAGAAGTCCTGCCCAAGGATGAAAGAGAATGGCCGGAAATCTTTATGAAAGTGATGGGCACGCCGGATGTAAAACAGATTGACGGGATGGGGGGAACTGTCAGCTCTACCTCCAAAATTGCGGTGATCAGCAAATCCAGCAAACCGGGCATTGATGTGGATTACCATTTCTTCCAGGTGGATATTGTGATCCCTCGTGTGGATGATTCTGCAAACTGCGGCAATATTTCCTCGGCAGTAGGGCCGTATGCAATCGACGAGGGCCTTGTAGGAGCAGTGGAACCCATTACCGTGGTACGGGTCTTTAATACCAACACGGGCAAGGTGATTGAAGAGCATGTCCGGGTAAAAAATGGCAAGGCCTGCGTTAACGGGGATGCGGTGATTCAGGGCGTACCGGGCAGTGGCTCCCGCATTGATATGTTCTTTGAAGATCCGGCGGGGGCTAAAACTGGGAAATTGTTCCCCACCGGGCAGAAGAAGGAAGTATTGGACGTACCAGGCTACGGCAAGGCAGAAGTTACCATGATTGACTGCTCTAATCCGGTTGTTTTCATCAAAGCCAGTGACCTGGGGATAGAAGGCACGGAATTGACGGAACTTAACAGTAACCAAAGCGTGATGGAACATATCGAACGGATCCGTGGACTGGCAGCTCAGAAAATGGGCTTTGTTACCGATTACATGAAGGCTCGTACAGAATCCACTTCGGCCCCCAAAGTTTCCATTATCAGTCCTGCCCAGGATTATAAAAATATGGATGGCAACACGGTTAAAAAAGAAGACATGGATCTGTGCGTGCGGGCTATTTCTGTAGGGATGCTGCATAAAGCCTATCCTATGACCGTCGCGGTAGCAACGGGAGCGGCGGCAAAAATTCCGGGAACGATTGTGTCCGATCTGCTGGGTGAACATACAAACGACACGATACGGCTAGGGCACTCCAGTGGCGTTACCGGTGTGACTATGAAAATGGACGGAGAAAACGTATTGCAGGGCGGCGTAGTGCGGACGGCCCGCCGGATTATGGACGGATTTGTGTATATCCGCTAAGCGGTGAAAGGGGAGTCAGTCATGATTCAGTGCTATGAAGAAAAATATTTTGCTTTAGATGGCGGCAAAACGGTGGTCCCAGCCAAAGAACACCCGGAATGGGACCAAAAAGCTGGGCAAAAACAGACCATTGCCCACCAGATTATTACCACCCACAATACCAGCGGAGATGACGCCAACTTACGGCTGAAATTTGATGCCATCGGCGTTTATGACAATACCTATGTGGGCATTATGCAGACCGCCGTTGCCAGCGGACTCACGAAATTTCCCGTGCCTACGGTATTTACCAACTGCCATAACTGCCTAGCGGCTGTAGGGGGCACCATTAACTCTGACGTCCATAAGTATGCGGAAACCATTTGCAAAAAATACGGTGGTATTTTTGTACCGCCCCACGAAGCGGTGATCCACTCCTATATGCGGGAAATGATTGTCAAAGGCGGCAGCATGGCCATTGTGTCCGATTCCCATACCCGTTATGGCAGCCAAGGATGTCTTGCCATCGGCGAAGGCGGGCCGGAAGTGGCCAAAGCCATGCTGGATAAAACCTATGAGCTGAAATATCCCCAGGTGGTAGGAATTTATCTCACCGGTGCCATTAAACCTTGGGTGGGGCCCATGGATGTGGCGTTGACCCTGATTGGCAAAGTGTTTAAAAATGGTTTTGTGAAAAATAAGATCCTGGAATTTTTTGGTCCGGGCCTGGCATCTCTTTCCATGGATACCCGCAATGGCATTGACACTATGACCACTGAATCCGCTTGTTTGACCTCTATTTGGGAAACGGATGATACGGTGCGGGAAGATTATAAGATTCATGATCGGGAAGGGGATTACAAACACCTGGTGCCCGGAGAAAAAGCGATGTACGACAGCTTGATTCATATTGATTTGGATACGGTAGAACCTATGATTGCCCTGCCCTACCATCCCTCCAATGCGTTCCCGCTGAAGGATGTCATTGCTGATCCGAAAAAATACATGGCCTATGTGGAAGAAAACGCCAAAACCGTGTTTGAAAATACTCCGGATATTCATCCCGACATGATGAGCAAGATTCAGCCCAATGGCCGGATTTTGGTGGACCAGGCCGCGATTGCCGGCTGTGCAGCAGGCTCTTTTGAAAATATTTCCTATGTGGACCAGGTGGCAAAATACGCCGATCACGGTTTAGGTATGTTCCCCTTGAATATTTACCCGGCTTCCCAACCTGTATTGACCGAACTGAACAAAGCGGGGATCGCCAGCGACCTGATGACCTACGGCGTACGAATCAAGACTGCTTTTTGCGGACCTTGTTTTGGGGCTTGTGACTGCCCGGAAAATAACGCCTTTGTACTGCGCCATTCTACCCGGAACTACCCCAACCGGGAAGGATCCAAACCTAATATGGGACAGGTAGCCAGTGCGGCATTGATGGATTCCAAGTCCATTGCGGCGACCGCTTTTAACGGCGGTTATCTCACCAGCGCGGAAGAGATCAAGGATGTATTCCAACCGGATGCAGTGGCGCCATTTACCTTTAATAAAAAGATTTATGATAACGTAGTCTACAACGGGTTTGGCAAAGCAGAGCCGAATACGGAAATTGTGTACGGGCCTTTCATCAAGGATTGGCCGGCCATGGAACATCTGACGGATAACCTGCTGCTCCAAGTGGCTTCGGTGATTCGGGATGAAGTGACCACCACGGATGAATTGATTCCTTCCGGGGAAACGGCGTCCTATCGGAGCAATCCTTATAAGATCTCTGAATTTACCCTGCTGCGGAAAGATCCCCAATATGTAGGACGGGCCAAGGATGCTCAAAGCTATGAAAAGGCACGGCTCTCCGGGGATGCAGCTAAAGCAAAAGACTTTTATGCGGTGCTGCAACACGTAGGGATCAACGTGGAAAAAGAACTTCCCACGCTTATGAAAACCACTGGAATCGGATCTGTGCTGTACGCCAAACGGCCGGGGGACGGTTCTGCCCGGGAATATGCCGCCTCTTGCCAGAAAGTATTGGGTGGACTGGCCAATATCTGCATCGAATATGCGACCAAGCGGTATCGCAGTAACTGTGTGAACTGGGGTATGCTGCCTTTTACCAATCCGGAGAAAGAAATTCAGCTGGAGGTGGGAGAATACCTTTGGTTGCCGGATATTAAAAACGTGGTAGCGGAAAATAAAGGCCATATTGATGCCACTGTCATTTCCAAAGATGGCAGTACCCGCACCTTGCCCTTGGATCTAAAGATCCTGAACGATACCGAACGGAAGACTCTTCTGGCCGGAAGTATGATTAACCTGTTTAAAGAAAGCTAAGAAAGAAAAAAGGTTCTATAATAAATGTTGGGGTCTTGTGGACGTTTACCTTCACAAAA
>DXYB01000017.1 GCA_019416065.1 Acidaminococcus sp.
ACCAGAAAAGGATGAATTTGGGGTCCTCCCCAACATTTGACAAAGAACCAAAAAAGAGCCCCGAAAGGGCTCCTGTTACTCATACAATTTTAGGTTTCTACACGCACTTTTACAACCACTTTTTTTACTGTTTCCGGCTGCTGGGCAAAATAACAATTGGGCCGATGGACCTCCCAAGGAAAGAAAATGACAAAATCTCCTTTTTCCAACTGAATAAAATTTTCTTTTTTCGTTTCACCATAAAAGACTATGTCATCTTTTTCCTGCCGGTCCTCCGTTAAATCCGAAACGTTTTCCACATCCGTCACACCGATGGTCTCCCTACCGTCTGCGACTAACTGGATATCCATATAGGCAAAATGTTTTTCCGGGCGCCGTTCTTCTTTGGGTTCGGTCTGGTACACATTGGTACTGGCAAAAATTGTTTCTCCCTCCAGAGGTGTTTTCCCCACTGGCAGGGCCGCAAGATCCAGCTTTGCCACAAGCTCCAGGGCATGCTTCAACCGCCCCGTCACAAAAGGCAGTACTCGCTTAATTTCTTTTTGCGTTCCTGTAATCATCGTAGTTCCTCCTTAGGAAACAGGGCTTGCAGCTTGCTGTACACACGCAAAGCATTGTCGTAGAAAAAGGATTGCCAATGGTCTTTTGGAATCACTTCCTGCATCAGCGCAATATAACTTTTTGGATTCACCAGCGGCCAGTCCGTGCCATAAAGCAACCGGTCATACCGCTCCGTATAGTCCAGCCACATGCGTAGATACTGGAAAAAAGCCTGGAATTTTTGGTACATTTCCTTTCCGGGCAATTTTCCTGCTACCAGTCCGGACAAATCCACGTACACATTGGGACATACGGCCGCCACTTCCATGGCATCTAGCACCCAAGGGCTGCCGCAGTGACAAATCACAAAGTTTACGTTGGGGAACAGTTTGGCCACTTCTTCAATGGTGCCAGGATGGGCATATTTCAAAAGGCCTTTGCCCCCCGCCGTTTCTCCGGTATGAAAGGCCACAGGGATGCCGTTGTGCTGCGCCAGCTCATACAGAGGAAAATGCCGCTTGTCATAGGCATACACCTGGCTGTAGCCCAGATAGATTTTAATGCCAACGCACTGGGGCGTCGCAACCACCCGCTCAAATTCTTTGGCGGTCGCCTCACAATTTTCTTCTGTCAGCGCATTGCTGTCCACACCGGCGCAATAGGCGATTTCTTTTGGCTGGTTATACGGCGTAAGGGTAAAGGGTCCCGCCAGATTGGGCACCCGTGGCACCACGCCGCCATGGAGAGAGGGTCCGAGGGGAGCATTTCCCATCGCCACGCTCAGCACAATGTTGTTATCCTGACATGTTTGCAAATAGTAAGCCGCCGTATTTTCACCGCCGGCCGCTTTTGCCAATTGGGCAAAGCCCTCCGTGCGAAAAAAATGCATATGGGCATCAATGATTTTCATAGGCACTCGCCTCTTTTACCGTATAATTCCACAGGGGATCTGTTCCTTTCTGCAGGGGAACCACCTGTCCTAGATTTTCTTTAGGTTCCTGCCATAAATTTAATGCACTTTGTAAAAATCCCTGCTCCCAGCGTACCCGGGTACTGCCTGCCGTGACAGGCCGCGGCACACGCATCGTAAGACCAGTGAGTTCCTGGGCCACTTGGAGGGACCACTGATCCGTCTGCCCAATGCGCCTTTTTTCTACCGTAGCCACTACCAGCACATCTGCCCCGGCAGCCCGTGCTTTTTCCCGCAGCACTGAGGAAATTTCTATATTGTCCGCCGGAAGTTGTTTTTCTTCCAGGACAATATAGCGGGGCAGCAGACTCTTATAGGCTTCCAGGATAAATCGTCCCACATTGGGCGTAATTTGTTTGTCAGCCCCATTATCCTGGGTATATACAGCAAGCGCTGTTAGGGGTGCATCCCCCTCTACTTTTTGCTCTGGTGACAATTGTACCTGTTGTGCTGCCACTGCAGCATCCAGGGCATCATCATACCCTTTCACCGCTAAGTCCAGGTAATAGGACACCGGGTGCTGGTAATCAGCCTGCTTTCCGCTGAGAGAAAATTCTTCTTTTTTTCCAAACTGCTGATAATCGGAAAATAGCGTCTGCAGCGCTCCCGGTACAGGATCCAGGGTCGTATAGACCCGGAGCAAATTAATTTGTTCCCCGTATTTTTGGGCAAAGGCTTTATTCCCCACCGCCGGCGCTCCAAAGGTAATCACCTGCACCTGCGACCTCGGAACGCCTGCTTGTACCAGTGCTTCTCCGTAGAGTGTGGCACAGGCACCGCCCAGGCTATGGCCTGTCAGCAAAACATGTTCTTTTGGATGTTGCTGCAACCAATGGATCATTTGGTCCGGTTGTCCATCCCCATCCACATCAAAGCGGCTGTCAAGGACTGTTTGTGTATATTGCCAAAAGCCCTTATGAACCTGGGGAACCGTATCAGGGATCTTTTTAGTTTCCTCGGTTATCTTTTTATCTTTTGTCATCATAAAGGGCACTTGTCCTGTTTTCAGATTCAGTTTCCAATCCGCCTTGGAGGCGCTGCCCCGAAAGGCCACCACCGTCCAATGCTTTCCCTGCAGCAAGCTGGCATGCCGCGCTACTGTGATATGAGCCGTGACACCGTTTTTAGGAAGCGTGAACTGTTTTACGTCCCAGCCGCCATCTGTTAAATAAGAGGTTTCCAAACCGTCTCCTGTTTTATAGGTAGCAGCACAGACCGTCGCCGCCGTTGCCGTGAGTGTTTTTTCCAGTAAGGCTTCTTCCTTGGACGCCGCTGCCCAGCCGATACAAGAAGGCACGCACAGGGCTAGTAGCAGTATGCTCCGGCCCCATCCGTGCCCCCATTGTTGCAAAAACCCTTTTACCCCATTACGGTTTAGGATTTTTCTCATTCAACTCCCGTACCTCCTGTGGTCCCAATTTCAGATAACACGGTCCATCTAACAAACTTCCCAGTTCCTCCGTCTGGAACAAAATGTTGATACAGCCATCCGGGCTTAGGAAAAAATCCTCCGGCACACGGGTAATCGGTTTAGTAGGTTTATGCCGTACGTCTCCATCCCGGTACACGTGAGAATCCTGCAGCTTTTGCAAATCCTGTAGTGTCACCCGGACAAAAGCAGAAAGCGGCAGTCGCTGCCCTGTACTCGCATCATATACCAGCCCATGGGTAATGGTTTTGTTTACGCCGTTCACAGCCCGTAGATCACTGAGGGTCAGGCTGACCAGCTGCTTGTCCTCGTATTTGGTTTCATACCAAGTACGCCCCGCCGTAAATTTCCGCCCAATATAGTCATTGCGAAAATCACTGAGGACAAACTGGATGTCCCGGTTGATTAAATTCGTCGCTTTTTTATTTTTTACATGGACGATGGGCCATTTCATTTCCAAATTGCCAATCTCAGCCTGCCCGGTTTCTACATCCGCCCAAGCTGGTGCGCAGACGCCTAATCCCAAGGAGAGTGCCAGGACCAGTGTTGCTATTTTTTTCTGCATGCTACCGCCTCCGCTTTTCAAAATTAATCGTCTATACCTACCACAAGCACTGTATCCCCGTCTATCCGGAAACGCACGTTGTACGTATCAAACTGCATGCCATAAATCCGTTGCGGATCCTGCTGGTAATGGGGCCGAGGATCCTGTGCCAAAATACCCAAAAGGGCCCTGCGTTTTGCTTCCGGAATCTTTGTAAGAAGAGATTCCTCGCACCGGACGGATAATATAACATCCTGACCTGGTGCGAACCCGCTTTTGGCTTCCGGATGACAATCTGTATACGGGACGTAGGGTTTTATGTCATAAATGGGTGTGCCATCTTTCAAATCCGCTCCGGCTACCCAGAGCAGGGGGCCCTTACGTCCTTCCAGCTCTATTTTTTTCAATGGCACCAAAGATAGGCCTAACGGATTAGGACGAAACGGGGAACGGGTGGCAAATACACCTAAACGGGTATTGCCGCCCAAGCGTGGTGGCCGCACCGTAGGAGACCAGCTGTGATTTTCCGAAAACCCCCACAACAGCCACACATGACTAAACCCGGAAAGGCCCCGAAACATCTCCGGGCGCCGGTATTTTGCTATCATCTCCACCTGTCCCACCAGTTCTGGAACTAGGCCGCTTTGCCGGGGAAGGCCGAATTTTTCTTTCAGCTCTCCCCGGTAAAAGGCTATGGGATGAAGCGCAAGGACCCCTTTCTTCTGCTCTTGTTCCATGTTATTTGGCACTCTTAATGGGTGTCAGGTTCAGTTCCTTATCCACAAAGAATTTCGTACCCTTCACAGAAAGTTCCGCCGCTAGGCCCTTGGTGGTAATCTGGTACATCCACATGCCAGGAGCCACTTGGAAAGAACCTTCCAGGGAATCTCCGTGTACCCCATCTTCGGCAGCGGCTACTGCCTGTCCGCCAAATTTCCAGCCTTTGGTGATAAACGATTGAAAGGCGTCTTCGTTCGCAAAAACGAAAATAATATTGCTTTGCCGTACACCCAGCCCCAGACCGGCTTTGACTTCTTCCATTTTCATAAATACTTCCTGGCCGCTGTGCTGGTTAATGGCCCGGCCCCGTCCGTGCCCTCCGCCCAAAAGGCCCAGGGAGTAGCTGGTATCTACAAAAACCGCATACCCATAGGCATTTTGGATGGCCTTTCTGGATTTTGGTTTTTTTTGATAGAGGTCCAGCAATGCCCGGTATGTTTTCCCCCGCAATTGGGCCCGTTCCCGGTCCTGCCGGGTCACCGTAGTGGTTTCTGTTTTTTCTGCCGCCTGTGCCACAGGCTGCGGCATCACAGGCAGCAGCGGTGCTAGTACAAATAACCCTGCAAGTGCCATACCCAGTATCCGTTTTCCAGATTTCATGGTTGCACCTTCCTTAGGCCAAAGGTTTTAATTGTCCGCCGCCTTGCAGGTCGAACGTTTTTCCGCCCAGCCAGGCATTATTTGCATCTTTGGCATCATAGTAAATCGTATGCCCGTTTCCTTTGATGTTCGTAAGGCCCTCTACAGCATCCGTCAACCCATTAATGTAGGAATCGGAAGTGAGAGACCAGCTGGAAGTCGCATCCAATTTCACATCGGCTTTTCTCGCCGTGTGATTGGTATTGATTGCGCCGGACCAACTGCTGCCATTTTGCAAATCCATCACTACAGAGCTGAGACTATCTACCGTCACATTGCCATGCAGGCTCTGCTGGTTAGCCATAAATGTCAGGTCCCCGCCATTTTTCCCAGATTCCCCGTAGGTAGCCGTGGCCACCTGCACCAATTCTCCGCCCAAATACTGGAGCGTGGTCCGTTCCGTATAGATGCGTCCCGGCGTATTAGTTACAAAAAACAGCGGCCCTTCTTTCAGGCTGCGCAGTGCGGAATTTTTCACGGACAAACGAGCCACCTGATCACTGGCCACTTTGGGTTTATTCTGGTACAGCATAACTCCATGGGTTCCGTTGCCGCTTACATCCACATAGTCCAGGCGAATAATATTCGTCCCTTCCACTACGGCGATTTCACTTTTATCCGCTTTGCCCTTGACTTCGCTGACAGTAATATCCCCTTTAGAATAAATCAAGGGAGATCCTTCCCCTGCCGTATTGATCGTGCTTTTAGAAAGCTGGACACTGGCATTTTCCGGTTCGGTGGCAACGGCAGCAGAACGGATACCCGTAGTGCCGATATTCACGTTGTCCGCTTCCACTTTGCCACCTGCCGTGGCATCAATGCCCCGGGAAGAATCGGCGGAGGTGCGAATGTTGGTGTTATGCACCTTCAAAAATCCTGTTTTTCCCGTGGCATACAGGGCATTGGCACCGATCCCTTTGGTGGTCACGGTGCAGCTATCCATGGTGAGGCTTCCGCCCGCTGCCAGGACGGCGGCATTCAGTCCGTTATATTTACTGGCCATCACATCCGTCGTATCCCCGGTTTTGCTTAAGGCACTATGGGATAGCGTTACATCCGCTCCGTTTTTCACCAAAAGCGCGCTTTCATCGGTCCGCAATCCAGCATAGCTGTCGGCCAGCACGGTTTTTTCTCCGTTAATAACCCTGCCGGCCGCATATTGGTCCGCCGGCAAATCCTCATGCACCGTTTCGGCAGCGCTCGTTTCTTCCTTGCTCGCATTCTGTTCCGCTGCCTGGGCCCGTCCCGGCCCCCAGCAGTTATCTTGCTGATTACCCCAGCTGCCCCATCCGCAGCCGCAGGCCAGTATTCCTGCCAGTACAGCGGTAGTTAGTTTTTTAGAAATTTTCATGGGAATAGTCCCTCCTTCACTGGGTTTCTTGTGTATAGTATATACTATTTTGGGAGGAACGTAAAATATCCTGTACTCGACTGCAATCCACTTTTCCTGCACCACTAAGGGGTAAGGCAGGAACTACCGCCCAACGCCCAGGCAGTTCTCCCGGCAGCAGCATCGTTCGCAGGGCTTTCCGGATGGTTTGGATAGTCATACCTTTTTCCAGCACCACCACAGCCCCCAAGGTTTCTCCGCGCGCTTTGTCCTGCAAGGGAACCACGGCTGCATCCAGCACGCCGGGCACTTGCTGCACGGCCTGTTCCACCCGATTGCAGCTGATGGTCAACCCGCCTTTATTCACCACTTGCCCCTGCCGTCCCAGAAAAATCAGGTACCCCTCTTCATCAAAATAGCCTCGATCCTGCAGCGTACAAGGCTGGGGCAGTCCTTCCACATGATATGGTGTATCAATGATAATCAAGCCGTCCCGAATGGTTACACCCACACCGGGGCAGGGCCGCCCCACACTCATGGGATGTTGCAATAGCTCCTCGTAGGTCAACCAGGTGACATAATCCACTTCACTGGCCCCATAATATAAAACAATTTGGCTTTTCGGAAAATATTGATGTAACGCCCTAGCAGTTCCTGCTTCCAAGAGCTGAGAACCAGCCAGAATGGTACGCACGGTAGGCATAATTTCTTTCGCTGCCTGCAAGAGCAATTTTAATTTCACTGGGACTAAATACAGAACGGTCACGTGATAGCGCGTCAGATCCATCATCCAGGAATGGGGATGGAGTCCCTGCCCAAAAACCATAGTCGCCCCAGCAAAAAGTACGGAAGCCCACAAATTGGCATTGCCGGTAAAGCTGAGACTCCCCTCGCCAAACGCTACGGTATCTCGATTCACCTGGAACATGGCATTCTGCTCCGGGAAAAAATCCGCCCAGCTGGCATACGTCCGAAAAAGCAGCTTAGGGAGTCCTGTGGAACCAGAGCTGAGCACCCCCATGCAAATGGAGGCAGCAGGCACAAGGCCATCAGGAGTAATCTCCTGCAACGTTTCTCCATCCAGCCAGCCAATGTTACGTTTTTTTCCCAGAAGTACTGCCGCCTCTTTGGATAGATCCGGGTGCCCTAGCACCGGCACCCATCCCGCCCGTTCTGCAGCTAAAAACGCAATGGCTTGCGCTAGTGGAGAAGATTTCACAATCAAAACCGTCTGCCGAAAAGACAGTTCCCGAAACTTTTCCCCATAAGCCGCTACTTCTTTTTCCATTGCGCCATAGGTGATCCCACGCTCACCGAAAAACATACATGGTTTTTCCGCTTGTCGCTTTGCCCAGTACGAAAGCCATGCCGCATAGTTTTTTGGCGTAGCCGTTTCCGTTTTCATGCTTCCATCCTTTCCAGCAATAGGCCGCATCCAGTTCCTCCGGCACCTGCAATGGCACACAAGGCCCGTTTTCCGCCCATTTCGTGCAGCGCACACAGGGCATGGAGCACCAATACCGCCCCGCTGCAGCCATAGGGATGTCCATACGCCAAGGCACCCCCAAACGGCAGATAGCGATCCAGGCAGTGAGGGTATTTCCGGGCAAATAAGGCAGAAATTACGGCAAAGGCCTCAGTGTATTCAATGGTATCCATAGCGTCCATGGTAAGCTGCGCCTTTTTCAGCACATTTTCCCCCGCTTTTAACGCTCCCAGGGGACTGAAACGGGAATTTACACCGATTTCTCCGCCACATAGAATCTTTCCCCAGGGGTGGACTGCTTTCCCGGCTTTTTTCCACGCCGCCAGTTTGTCCCCACTGCACAGAATTACGTAGGCAGCCCCGTCCTGGAGTAAACAGGCATTGGCAGCGGTAAGGGTAGGAACAACATCCTTTTTATCCTGTTTCTCCTGCTCCGTCAGCAGTTGTTCTACTTCCGCCGCCGTAAATAATGGCGCCATTCTCCTCGTCAATTTTGCATTCATGTTGTGACGCAAACTTTCATCATGGTGACTGCCAAAAAGGGGTTCCACGACCGCATCCAAGCTATGCCTTTCCAGCGCCGCAAACGCTTTTTGATGGCTGCGTACCGCCCAGTCATCCAGCGTTTCCCGACTTATATTATAAATCTGTGCCGTTCGCTCCGCTCCTTCCAGCATCACCCGTTGACTGGTGGTATCCGGAGAAAACTGCGCCGTATAAAAGCCATCAGGCGTATACCGTTTATCCCAGGGCTGGTAGGTTTTTTTCGGCTGCAGCGATGTACTTTCCACCCCGCCGCACACCACCACATCATGCATCCCGGCGCGAATTTTAGCATAGCCCAGTAAAATACTTTCCAGGGCAGAAGCACACTGCATATCCACCGTAAGGGCCGGAACCGATTCCGGTATACCAGCAAATAACGCCGTCAACCGGGTCAAGTTGCCCCCTGGTCCCACAGCGTTCCCACCGATTACAAGTTCTGTTTCTTTGCTTTCTGGGAAACGGGCAAAAAGACGCCGGAGCAGGGCAGCGCCCAATATCTCCGGTGGAATGGTTTTGAATATACCGTTTTTCAGTCCCAGGTGGCTGCGCAGCCCGCCCAGAATATATACATCCTGGTAATGCATCCTTACAGCCCCGCCTTATGCATCTGCTTAGCAATGAAAGCCGCTGCAAATGTTTTCAGCACATCTCCAAAAATAAAGGGGAAAACAGCCATGATAAGCGTCTTCCAAAGGCCCACTTTGGCTACCAGATACATGCTGATACACCCGCCCACATAAATCACAGGCATGCCCAGGCAGACCCCCAGGAGCACACAAGTTTTAAAGCGGGTAGATTGCCCCCGCAGTGCACTGATTCCTACAGCGGCCAGCCAAAAGCCAAAATAAAATCCCCCGGTTGGGCCCAGCAGTTTCCCCATGCCGCCGTCTCCAGCGCCAAAAACAGGAACTCCCACAGCTCCCAAAAGCAGATACACCGTCATAGTAATGGCAGCCTGCCTGGGGCGCATCATAAAGCCCACCAAGTTCACCATGATGGTCAGTGCCGTGACCTTAGCCGGTGTAAAAGGCAGCGGAAAAGAAAGATACGCCGATACCGTCAGTAGCGCGACAAAGACGCCACTTAGGGTCAATGTCCGTACCTGAGAACTGGGCGCCGCCGTAGCTGCCACAGAGTGCAAATTCCCGCTTGTTTTGTTCATTCCGTATTTCCTCCCTTAAATAAATCTTCTCCCCGCCATGAACGGGCCGATGAAACGTCAACAATAAGGCCGCTGGTTCTGCTAAATGCGCAAATAAAGTTTGCCACAAAAGGAGTCCCTGTACCACAGGATGGCCCTGCAAATGGATGGGATTGGTATCCCCTGTGCGCCGGGAAAACGCCCGTATTTCTTCCGGGCTAAAGGCGCGCCAGAAAAAGTTTTCCCTAAGCGGTTGCCCCGCGTTCAGCTGTTCCGATTCTTTTTTACTGTGAGGAGTCCTTCTCTCCCTTGGAAACCACAATTCCATCTGTAGCTTTCCAGCAAATTGCTTGTCATTCCAGCCCTCGGCAACAAGCATTTGTCGCCGCCTATTTTCTTTCACGATTTTAGCGGTAAAGCGGGCCTGTGGTCCCGCTTTTTGCTTTCGTTCGTACTGCAAACGCACAATCAAACTGCCAGCGTACTGCGCCCCGGAAAATGCGGCAAAACTCCGGATGTACCCTTGTATGTTTTCGTTCATAATGGATTCAGTGTACACGATTTTAGCGCATTGTTCAACTTTTTTATTATATAGTTAACGTATTCTTGTTTCTTTCTTTACTCTTTCCCTTACAAGCAGGAAATCTTTCTACTTTTTACACATTTTTCTTGTTGTCCCGCCTTGGAATGGCTATAATTAAAATGTTATTTTATTTTTATTCCGGAAGGGGAGATTGCAAATGACGGATGCACGTCCTATGCGCCGCTCCACATGGCAAAATTACCGGGATCCCATCATCCTGATTGTTTTCTGTGTCATCGGCGCCATTATCGGCCTGACCATGGGGGACAAGGCCTCGTTTTTAAAACCCATCGGACAGATTTTCCTGAACTTATTGTTTTGCCTGATTGTACCCCTGATCTTTTTCTCCATTGCCGGTTCCATTGCCAGCACCAAGGATGCGGGAAAGGTGGGGAGAATGATTGGTTACACTTTGATTATTTTCATTCTCACCGCCACCATCTCAGGGGGCCTAATTCTTCTGGTCACTCAATTTACCGGCGTGCCCACCACGTTCACCGCCCCGGTAAAAGCCATGGATGCGACCAAACCGCTTTCCATCGGACAACAAATCGTGGATACTCTCACCGTGGGGGATTTACCTTTGCTTTTGTCCCGCTTCCATGTGCTCCCCCTCATCCTGCTCACCATTTTCTTTGGCATCTGCTGCTCCCTAGTTGGCGAAGGGGCCAAACCGGTGGTCGACTGGATGAATAGCATGAGTTTGATCTGTTACAAAATGGTCGCCCTGCTAATGAAGGCGGCCCCGCTAGGATTGGGCTGCTATTTTGCGGACCTGACCGGAACGTATGGTGCTGACCTATTGAAAACCTACGGCAGTGCCATGCTGGTATTTTACACCGTCGTGTTTGTGTACTTTTTTGTTTTCCTGGGATTCTACGCCTATCTAGGGGCGGGATTCTGGGGCGTCAAAAATTTCTTTAAGGTCATTTTGGGGCCGGCACTGACGGCATTAGGTACCCGTTCTTCGGCGGCAACCATTCCTTTACAGATGGAAGCCTGCGACAGACTGGGCGTACCCCGAGAAATTTCTTCCGTGGTGGTTTCCATGGGGGCCACCTGCCATATGGACGGCGCCTGTATTGCCATGGTGTACGCCGTGGTGCTCTCCACCACCTTGTTTGGCCATCCCCTGGCCGGAGGAGAATTTTTGCTGGCGCTTTTTGTGGGCGTAACGTCTTCTGTGGCCACTTCTTCCGTCCCCGGTGGCGGCGCCGCAGGTGAAACCATGATTATTTCTGTTTTCCATTTGCCGGAAGCAGCCTTCCCCATCCTGCTCATGGTCATTGAACTGTTTGATCCGGGCTGCACGCTGCTCAATTCCTGCGGCGATACCGTGGTTTCCATGCTTATCACTCGGATTTTCTATGGCAAGGATTGGTACAAAAAACAATTAACGGAAGGAAGTCTCTATGCGCAAGAGCATTGATCCCCGCTTTTTATTTCAGGAAGCGGACCCAGAGGGAAAGGAGACTCTACCCCAGTCGTTGGAAAAAGACGTACTGATTGGCGGAGAAAGAGTCCTCATGGAACTGTATTTGCCCAGCGGGCAATTTCCCGGTCCCCATCCTACCGTAATCCTTTGTCACGGCATTCCCGGCACCACCAATAATGATGATTTAGCCCAAGATCTGCGCCGCATGGGGTGCGCCGTTTTGCGACCCTATCACCGCGGCGCATGGGGCAGTGGCGGCACTTATTCCTTTACCCATTGTATTGAGGATGCCCTTTTTCTGGCGCGCTGGGTGCAAGATCCGGTGCGACAGGACGTATTTCAGTTGGATCCGGATATGCTATTTCTCGCCGGTCATTCCAATGGGGGCAATACGGTTATCCAGGCGTCACGGCAACTGCCTTTTCTCCGGGGCAGCATTATCTTTTGTCCCTTTGATCATCTGGCGTATGCAAAAGCCTTTGGGCAAGCAGCCTTGGAAGCCATGTTTAAAGAATGCAGCCCGGTATTGCGCCTTGCTTCTTTTGCCGCTCTCTGCAAGGACAGCCGGGAGCATGCAGAAACGTGGAGCTTTGCAAAGGCGGCGTCCTGGTTCCAGAACAGAAATCTATTACTGATTGGTGGAGAGAAAGACCCCGTCGCCCCGCCAGAATTCATGGTGGATCCCTTGTGGAAGGCACTTGCCGCGCTTCCTACAACCGCCCATCATAAAAAAGTTTTATTTCCTTCCAACCATGGGCTGGATAACGCTCGCCTGGCGCTGAGCCAAACGATTGGAGAGTGGATTTCAGAAATCGTCAATGACAAATAATTGAACAAAAGAAAAATGAATCACAAAGAGCACCGACAGGTGCGTCTGACGGCCTAAGTTTGCCTCGCTAAAATTTTCCGTCTTGCCGTTCCCGGGTGCCTCCCGCAAACGCAGCCGCTCTGCGGCTTTGAACGGTTGCTCCCGGCACCCAGCAAAACGGAAAATTTCTTTACGCTCAGCAAAATGTCCGCCAGACGCACCTGTCGGTGCTCCCATAAATTTTGATAACTTCTTACCTTCTCACATAGTTTTATAACGCTTCATTTAACGCTTTTAATAAACGTTCACGTTTTGCGGCATTGTTTCGGTACAATGCCGTATTTTCTTTTTGCGGTAGGAAGGTTTCTTTTACCCCCTGTTGCTGCTTTAACTCCGCTTTAAGATCCTTCACATCCCCCACCGCATAGGCTGCCACCAAGCAGTTGGTAGGCACCGCCCCGCCGGCTACTTGCAACGTCACCACCCGGGTATTCAGCATATCTGCTTTAATCTGGTTCCATAATGCATCCTTGCTGCCACCTTCGGTAATGGTCAGTTGTGTTAAAGCGATCCCTGCTTTCCGGTAGCGGTCTGTGATTTCCATATAGTCATACCCAATCCCTTCCAGCACGCACCGCCACAAAGCTCCCTGATCGCTGTCCAGCGTGAGTCCTGTAAACGTTCCCCGCACTTTGGGATAGGCGCCGTTGCCGCCAGTTAAATAGGGAATAAATAAGGCGCCATCGCATCCTGGTTTATGTCGTTTGGCCAGTTCATCCATGGTTTGGTAATAGTCCCCGTCCGTTTCTTTTTTGGCAATTTCGTCTTTAAACCAGCGCAGGGCAAGGCCTCCCGTACGCACCATTCCCCAGTAGAAATAAGTACCTGGCAAAGTCCCGGAGTTAAAAATCAGATTACTCCCCGGCACGGAAAGCGCCGGTACAATCCCATCCGTGGCAACGCAGAACATGGCGCAGGTCCCTGCCACATCTACCCCTCGCCCCGCCTCCAAAATACCGCTGCCCATCATGGATTCCATGGTATCCCCCGCTCCGGCACAAATGGGGATGCCTGCAGGAAAACCAGTTTCTACAGCATCTTTTTCACACAGCGTCCCGATAATATCCCAGGGTTTTACAATTTTGGGCATATACTTTGGGTCAATGCCTAAAATATCCAGCTGGGTTTTGGACCACTTTTTTTCTATGACGTTATAGCCCAGGCCCCAGCCGCTCATAGTCCCCCAGTCGATAAAGGCGTCTTTTGCCGATAGTCCCGCCAGATGCAGCAAACTATAAGGCCCGTTGTGGACGAATTTTACCACGTTTTCCCGGGCACCGGGACAATTTTGCAAAAACCACCGGGCAAACAGCGCCGGGAACATAATATTGGGTTCCGCATTACCGGTTTCTTTGCCCCAAAGATCCAGATGACGCTCTTTTAAAGCAGCTACATCATCCGCCGTGCGACTATCCAGATAGTTGATATAGGGCGTTACCGGTTTGCCGTCCTTATCAATCCCGGCAATGCCGCAGATGATCCCATCCCCCATAATAGCTCGGACATTTGCTACCGATAGGCCCTGTTGCTGCATTTTGTCGCTGCAGGCGCGCATACACTCCTTGATCAATTGGTAGTACTCATCCACATCCATTTCCACCCAGCCAGGTTGTGGCGTACGTAAATGGGTCATCGCCGTCGCCATGGCTACGCACTGACCACTGTCACTATATACCGCCACTTTCACACTCTGGGTCCCTGCATCAAAGCCCAGATAATACCGTTCACTCATTATGCGCTCCTTTCAAGCCCCTGCTGATTTTATGCTTTGCCCGTTATTAAAATATCCTCTAGAGAAACCAGTTCCGCTCTATCCGGTGCGAGCTGCTTTTGCAGCCCTTCCGTAAAGCCAGATTTGGAAAATAGGATGTAATGCATCTGACGGCCCTTTTGCACCAGTGCCCCTCTCTCTTTTAGCGTAGCAAAAACAGCATAACCCACTGGTTCTTTGCGCCACTTACATTCCCCGCACAAGACATCCGTGTCATTGGTACAGACCAAATCAAGTTCTTCTTCCCGATGCTTTTGCGGGTTCGTCCCCCACCAGCTGCCGTACTGGGTATATAGCTCAGAGATTTTTTCCGTAGCCACCAGATACTGCACATATTGCAGACAAATATCTTCAAAAATATGCCCAAAATATTCCGGAAAAGCCGGGGCAATTTTATCCTTCCAGGCCCTTTTCCCCAGGCCCATAGCAATCAAAGACGTACATTCCGGGATAAACCGATACCAGAAGCGATACAAATTATCCTTAATCTGATAAATTGTTCTCCGCGTCGCCGTTTCTTCCACAGGCTTTTTTCTTGCAATAATCTCCAGGTCTTTCAGGTTATTCAGGTAGAAATTCACCTGACCGGATTCTTTTCCCACCGCCTGCGCAATTTCATTAAGGCGCGTCGCCCCATGGGCAATCGCTGTCAAAATCGAGTTATACACAGCCGGCTCCCGCAACTCCTGCAGCATCAAATTGGATGGCTCTTCCTGCAAATGCCCACTAACGGACAAAAATTCTTCCTGCACCGCCTCTTCTAATGTGGCATATTGGGATAGATACAGCAAATATTGGGGAATGCCACCACACACGCCATAGGCGAGCAGCTTCTCTTCGTTTTTCCATTCTGGGAAAAACTGCATGCTTTCATAAAAAGGCAGTGGGTGCAATTTGATCTGTGCAGTCCGTCTCCCATATAGTGGGCTTTGATAACTGAGTACCTGCCGTTCCATAAAGCTCATGGAAGACCCGCACAAAATTAAGTACAAACCGGTCTGCCCCCAGGCATTGTCTATATATTTTTGTAAAATAGAAGAAATGCCAGGCACCGCCCTTGCTAAATACGGATATTCATCAATCACAAAGACCAGTCTTTGGTCGCTCGCCGCCTCTGCCAGGTAGGAAAACAGCGCTTCAAAGCTGGCAAACTGGGGTAAAAACTGCGTACGAGGGTCTGGCAACTGCTCCCGCAATGCCGCTGTAAGATTCATCAGCTGCTCTTTTTCACTTTGTTCCGTAGCCATAAAATACACAGCCTTCTTATCCCGGATAAATTCCCTGATCAGACGGGTTTTCCCCACTCTTCGTCTGCCGTAAATCACCAGAAATTCAAACCGGTTTCCGGCATAGCGTTTTTTCATGGCCGCAAGTTCTTGATGTCTCCCGATAAACATGGTGTTCCTTTCTGCCAGAGCTTTATATTATAGAGTCATGACTATGTTAGTTACGACTCTATAATATATCATGCACAGAAAAATCACAAGGGGTTTTAATATCCCCCACCACCGCTTACGCGGTCCCCCTCCCCCAAGGGGGCGGACTAAAGAAAATGGACATGAAGCAAAATCACTTCATGTCCAATATATCAGAAGGAGTACCGCACGCCGATATTCCAGATCCATTTACTCCGCACGGCGCCGCCGAAATTCTTTTCTACGTCGCCATAGAGATAGGCTCCTTTGCCGATGGCGGTCTGGGCCCCTAGTCCCAGTGTCATCCAGCTGCTGCCAAAGTCATAATCGTCCCGCAGGCGGTCCCCGTTTTTATCCAGGAACGTGGCCCGGCTGTCTCCGGCAAATTCGTGGTTCCAGAAAAGTTTCCCATAATACTCCGCATGGCTGGTCTTTTTCCCCACCGTAAATCCGGTACGCAGTAATAGGCTATTGATGCCTTCCAGATAGCCGTGACTTCCCTGGCTGGAAGTATACCGATCTCCGCTCAAATGCCCATAGGTCAGCTGCGCTTCCGGTTCCAGATACCAACCTTTTTGCAGCTGCACTTTACGACCGTATTCGGCGCTGAGGGCATACACATTACCGCTCCAGCGGGCATTTTCCGGGAAATCGCCAAAGGCTTTCATCTTGCCGTTGGCACTGCCCCATTTACCCACCAGATCCAAATAGTGTCCCTTATCTCCCAACGAAGTGTAATATACGCTAGCCACATCCAGATTCATACCGGAATCTTCGCCCATACGAGGATAGCCAAAGTCCACATCCGTATGGTGATAAGCGGCACCCACAAAGCGACGGGTATTGCCTTGCCGTGCCAGCTCCCTATCGTAACCGATTTGGTAGGTGGTAAAGTCAGAAAGGCCATCCAGGCCTTTCATCCGATACTCGCCCCGGCGCACACGCACCCACAATCCATCGTCCTGCGTGCTGTCACGCAATTCACCCAGCCGTTTCCGGAGGGTATCCTGCTCCAGCCACAATGCCGCATAGCGACTGCGATTAAAGGTAATATTGTTTTCCCCGTTATCCGTTACGTGGGGCTGGGGCGTGGGCTCGGGTTGTGGTTCTGGTTCAGGTTGTGGTTGCGGTTCGGGCTCTGGTTCCGGTTGCGGTTCTGGCTCGGGTTGTGGTTCGGGCTCTGGTTCCGGTTCAGGTTGTGGTTCGGGTTCTGGCTCTGGAATCGGTTTATCCGTCATACGCACGTACCAATTTTTACTATTCTGGGGTACGTCCGTATATCCCAGAGAAGCATCCGGATCCTCGTCGGTCACTTCTACCAGTTTGGCAAACAGGCCGCCGTTTTGCAGCTGGGCATGCCCGGTAAAGGTGGCATTGTGATAGCCATCCGCACTCTTATCCTGTACCAGTAACACATACCCGTCCTGAGCCGTTTGATTAAGGGTTTTACTGTGGTCGTTAATCATAAGCTGATGGGTACCGGCGCTGCTGTCCGTAATAATCAGCTGGTCGCTGTGCCCGTTCACGGTTTTGTTGTCTGCGCTTTCCTGCAAATCCGTATCCATCACGAAGACGCCGTTATTCCCGTCCAAATTTCTCGTGGTAACGGTCTGGTATCCACCTTTATAGGCCAGGTTAACACGGCCAGCTCGGTTGATCAAGGTGGTAGCCTTGCTATTTCCAGTGACATTCCATACGGCATTATCAGCAAAAGATACCTGCATCACATCATCCGCTAAGGAATACCAAGTTTGTCCTGTCAGGGATGAATCCGATCCCGTAAAGTTAGCATACAGCAATCCGTTCCGAACCACGCCACTATCGCTTTCAGTTCCGTCAGACCACAAATTTCCATAGACTTTGGTATCAGTGGACCCATTGTCAGAACCGTCATCTTTGGCGTTAATATAGGTTACTGCATGGTCAGCCTGGAACCCGCTTGTACGTACGCTACTCCACCGAGTGGCATCTGACGGATGCCCGATCTGGATGGCCTTCGCTCGCAGTGCAACCGTATCATAGTTCGTTACTATATCGCCCTGGTCGGCGTTATTCCCTGTGGTATCCAGTATAGCCTTATCCCCATCCAACGTCACATTCCCATACCAGTTCAACACCGCAGGAAAATTTTTGCTCCCCGTGCGATTGGCCGTTACGGTCGTCGCAGACGTAATATGCACTTCAGGCCGGTAATTACCGCTTTGTTTTGTAAAAATCCCGGCACTGTACATACCATCACTACTAGAATAATTTTTACTAGCACTACTTTGGATTTCTGTTTCTGGAGCTTTGATGTTTATTACGGAATTACCCGCTCCTTGTACACCCACTGCCACACCACTTGTGCTTTCGCTTTGAATGGAAACCTTTCCAGAGGTTGCCTCCACCGTAACTTGCGACGGGTTTTCCAGTGAGGAGTCTGCCCACACGCCTTTAACAGTCTTATTATTATCGGCCTTGGCACTCACTGCCACGGAAGCACCTTTCACCGTCAGTTCGGCATTATAGGTTGCGTGAATTCCTTGTGCGACGCCTTTTTTACTTTCTGCCTGGATGGAAACAGCGCCTTTAGTTGCGGTAATCGCCATTTCGCTTTTTGCTGCATTGGCGGCATTGCCGGAAGCAACAGAAACCCCGAAGGAGCCAGCACTACCAAAGCCGTCTGTTTCGCTGTTACTGGTAATACTAACTGTCCCACCCTCCAATACAGTTTTTACCGGAGATTTGGCGCCAAAAGAACTGGCATTAACAGCTGTGGCTGAGCCTTTTCCTTCAGCAGAAATGGATAGTGCATCCTCTGCCTGCAAAGTGATATCCCGTTCTCCGGCGATAGCGGCAGCTAGCACCTTATTTGCCGACATTTGGATACCATAGCTTGTTGAATTGCCAATTGGTGCATTATCTGCTGTTTTTGCAGTTACAGAAATATTCTTTGCCGTAGCTGTCACAGATCCTGTCCCTACGGTAATGCCATTAACCTCAGTCTTAGCCTTCAAGCTAGTATCATAGATTGTTTCGGCATTGACTTTCAAATCACCTGTAGCATGCATTTCCACCGTTCCTGGCAAGTCATTCTGGGTCGTATCTACCTGAATTCCTCTAACTAGAAGTTTACTGCTGGCAGATACTCCGATATCTTTACCTTCCAGGAGTACCTTTGCACTGTCTGACCAGATTCCATAGGACGATTTTGGATCCCCTGTAAACGTTGTTTGATTCGTTGCTGCTATGGTAATTCCATCGCGCGCTTTTAAAGTTATCGGGACATAATACGTAGTGATTCCTTCAACATTGGCTGATGAATTTGAAGTTCCTCCAGTTGCCTGAAGAGAAATCGTATTTCCAGTTATATTGACTGCATGATTTTTAGCATTAGCGCTAGAAGCCTTCCCCGTATCATTAAGCAGCATAGCATAACTATATCCAGTAGCCTTTGTACTTTCCACGTTAACAGTACCTGCGTAAACAGAAAGTCCTGTAGAAGCCGCACTGGTATCCACCTGATTATACCCTGCTCCACTGATCTTACTTCCGCTCGGAGCTTGCGCAATAGCTTCCCACTGAGAGTCCCACTGCGCTTCCGTCCCCACAGTCATAAGCTCTCCGGTATTATTGACTCCAATTTGCGCAGAATTGCTATTAAGCGCATATCCTGTCACCGGAAACGCCACGCCCGTGACAAGCGCCAACAAAATCGCTGTCTCAAGAACCGTTCGTTTCTTTTTCTTTCCTCTCATTTTTACTTTAAAAGTTCCCTCCCTATTTTCCGTTTTCCACGCTAAACCTTGTCTGTACCTGAAAAAAAATTACATCTTGCGAGAATGTCCCCCCCGAATGTACACATCGCATTCAGGGAGGGACATATAATTTTGTATACTATTATACAACTTTTTAAACTTTTTGTCAGTTATTTTAACAACATGGTTAAAATTGGCAAAAATACGCTTTTTTCTACCACTGCATGCGGCAGATTCTCATGGTAAAAAGAACATCAAACAACGATGCCGCCCACCGTAGTGGCAATGGGACTCCCTTTTGCTGCAAATCCACATAGCCTGTCAGGTAGGGCCGCACGGTCACTTCACAGCCATCTGGCCAGGAAATATCCGTAAGCGGATGATTGGCATAAAACAATCCCTCCACATGGTGAATCTCCATGGTTTGCAGCGTGCGTTTCATCAGGAGGTGAATCCCTGCTTTTCCCACGGTATCAAACACCAACGTGCCGGACGAAAATGCCTTATGGATATGACGGAGAAAATCCTGCACTTCTTCCCGCCGCCAATACATAAATACCCCGGCAGCAAAAAGGAAAACGCCCTGCGAGCCATCAATGGCCTGCATCCAGGAAGGGTCGCGCAGGTCTGCTGCCAAGTTGATTTCCTTATCACAAGGCGGCAAAATCTGCTGCCTAAGGGTAATCACATCGGCTCGGTCGATATTGTAGAGTCGGCTTTTTCCGCTACGCAGTAACCGCGGCGTGGCATCCAGCCCGCACCCCAAATTGACAATGGCGGCACAAGGGTGTGCCGCAAGGTATTCCTCCATTTCAAAAAGCATATCCCGGCTGCGCAAGATGCCTTCCAGTGCCCCAAACTGCCAGATAAGAGACTGTTTCTTTGCATCAAGGGCCGCAAAATCATAGTCCAAGCGCGTCATACTCTCTTTTGCCAGAGGATCTTGCAAGAGCTGGGGAAAAAGGTCGCTCCCCAGCGCCCTGGCATAAAGAGGAATAATTAGAGTTTCCTGTATGGTATTTTTGGCAACAGGGATTTTTTTCATCAAAGGGACTCCATTAGCCACTCCCGCAAAACCACGGCATTGTTATGGGTTTCATCCTTGGCCCCGTAGAGCAGGGTTACATTTCCTTTTGTAAGAAGCTGCTTAACCTGCTCCCGAAACGCCACTGCCCCCGGGTTTTGTTCCAGCTCTTTCCGGTAGGCATCCCGAAATGCGGGAAACTTTTCCACATCATGGCCGAAGGCTTTACGCAGGGCACTGGTAGGGGCCAGGGTTTTATCCCAGGCCGCTAGAGCAGCATTTTCCTTTTTGATGCCCCGTGGCCACAGCCGATCAATCAGGATGCGGCTGCCGTCCGTTTCCTCTGGGGTTTCATACACGCGTTTGATTTGCAGCGTTCCCATGGAAATCCCTTCTTTCCCCATTCCTTAGGCGCCTAAAAACAGTTTGATATCGTCTTCTACCGTACCAATTCCAGCAATGCCAAAATTCTTCACCAGCACGCTGGCCACGTTGGGGGACAGAAATGCCGGCAGGGTGGGTCCCAGATGGATATTCTTCACGCCCAAATACAGCAGCGCCAATAGCACGATCACGGCCTTTTGTTCGTACCAGGCAATATTAAAGCTGATGGGCAAATCGTTTACGCTTTCCACCCCAAAGACTTCTTTAAGTTTCAGCGCAATGAGGGCCAGGGAATAGGAATCATTGCACTGCCCGGCATCCAGTACCCGGGGAATGCCGCCGATATCGCCCAAACGCAGCTTGTTATATTTGTATTTGGCACAGCCGGCGGTGAGGATCACCGTATCTTTCGGCAGAGCCTGGGCAAATTCTTTGTAGTATTCCCGGCTCTTCATCCGGCCATCGCAGCCCGCCATAACAAAGAATCTCCGGATGGCGCCGCTTTTCACAGCGTCCACTACTTTGTCTGCCAGAGCAAAGACTTGTTCATGGGCAAATCCGCCCACGATGGTGCCCTGCTCAATCTCCGTAGGAGATGGCAGCGTCTTGGCCTGGGCAATGATTTCACTGAAATCTTTCCAGCCGTTTTCATCCGCTTCAATGTGGCGGCAGCCGGGGAAACCGGTAGCGCCGGTAGTCCACAATCTATCCTTGTATTCGGCCTTGGGCGGCACGATGCAGTTGGTGGTCATGAGGATGGGGCCGTTAAAGCTGGTGAATTCTTCTTTTTGCTTCCACCAAGCATTGCCGTAGTTCCCTGCAAAGTTCTTGTATTTCTTAAAGAAGGGATAATAATGAGCCGGGAGCATCTCTGAGTGGGTGTACACATCCACGCCGGTACCCTGGGTTTGATCCAGCAGCATTTCCAGATCTTTCAGATCATGGCCGCTGATTAAGATAGCCGGATTATTCCGCACACCGATATCCACGGTGGTGAGTTCTGGATTGCCATAAGCGGTGGTATTGGCTTTATCCAAAAGGGCCATACCCTGCACGCCATATTTCCCGGTCTCCAAGGTGAGCGCCACCAGATCATCCACGGATTTGCTGTCGTCCTGAATTTCCGTCAGGGCTCTTTGGATAAAGGCGTCCACTTCTTCGTCGTCTTGTAATAGTACATTAGCATGCTTGCTGTAAGCGCACAGGCCTTTTAAGCCGTAGGTGATCAGCTCCCGCAGGCTGCGGATATCTTCATCCTTGGTTGCCAGTACGCCCACGGTTTTTGCCTTGGCATCAAAGGTATCTTCCGTGCCGTTCCAAAGGGCTGCTTCCGTGAGGCCTGCTTCACTGTCAAGTTGTTTCCGCAGGGTTTCTTTTTGGGCCAGAGTCAATTTCACCCGCTCAATAATGGATTCCCGGTCAAAGTTGGCATTGGTAATAGTGGTAAAAAGGTTCCAGGAGACCATATGGTTAACATCCCGGGACACCGGTTTACCTTCCTTACGCAGGGCGGTGGTCACGGCGGATAGACCCTTGGTCACGTAAACTAATAAATCCTGCATAGCGGCGACTTCCGGTTTCTTGCCGCACACCCCCACCATGGTACAGCCTTTGCAGCCGGCAGTTTCTTGACACTGAAAGCAGAACATCTTGTTTTCCATACTTGCACTCCCCTTTTTCTTATTTCGTTGGTGTCACTATCGTAGTACTTTATGCATTTGATAGCTTCATTATAACAAAACAGGGCCGCATTACCGTTGCTTTGACAACGAACAAGAAACTCCTTTGCTTGTTATTGCTTTTACCCCAGGGCCACATCCAGCGTCATCATAATGGTAAACCCTAGGGCAAAACACAATACTCCTACGTTGGAATGTTCCCCGGCACTCATTTCCGGGATCATTTCTTCCACCACCACATATAGCATCGCCCCCGCCGCAAAGCTAAGAAAATACGGCAGCAGGTGCCCGATAAAGTTTGACGCCCAGATGGTAATCATCGCCGCAATGGGTTCCACGATACCGGATAAAACACCGCCGGCAAAGGCTTTGTGTTTTCCCATGCCGGCAGCTTTAAGGGGCATGGAAATAATGGCTCCCTCCGGGAAATTTTGGATGGCAATTCCTAAGGACAGCGCCGCTGCGCTACCAATACTAATGGTGCCCGGATCCAGCAGAAACCCGGCATAAATCATGCCGACGGCCATCCCCTCCGGGATATTGTGGAGCGTCACGGCAAGAATCATCATGGTGGTCCGCTGGAGATGGCTCCGCAGGCCTTCTGGTTTTGCATCCCGATTTAAATGCAAATGGGGAATCAGCACATCCAATAACAACAAAAATCCTGTCCCCACCCAAAAGCCGATAAAGGCAGGCAAAAATGCCAGCCGTCCCATAGTGGGAACCGATTCTTCAATAGCTGGGATAAGCAAACTCCACACGGAAGCGGCCACCATCACTCCTGCAGCAAAACCGTCCAGCCCTCGCTGCACAGTGAGTTTCAACTGGTTTTTCATGAAATAGACGCATCCTGCCCCCAGGCTAGTGCCTAAAAAGGGGACTAAGATGCCCCGAATGACTTCGTTGGGTACCATGGGTTAAATGTGTTCCTTTCCCTCCATGTCCATGGCCAGGTCGCTCAGGGCATACTGGATTTCCTGCTGGGGGTGCACTGCCCGGGCCACGTCCGTGGTTCTAATTTTCCGCAATTTTTTCTTTTTATATTGGTCCCCTTCTTGCTTGTAAATATAAAGATCTGCGCCGCTCACCACTCGCAGCCAGGTTTCCGGTCCGTCAAAAGGATCTAACAGCAGCGGCTGTACATAATATTCTTCCATGGCCCGGACCACTACGATGGCCACTACATCGGCTTTGGCTTTTTCCGCGATATTTGCCATCACCGGTTTTTCAATGGGATAGGAAATCCCTCCGTACTGCTGCAAGACTTCTCCTGCTGCCGCAGCGGCCTGGGGATCTTCCATAAATCCGTAAGATTTCCGTGGATAGGCTTGCCGGACCTGCCGTTTCCACACCGCTTTCATGGCGCTGGTGACGCTATCTGTCGTGTCATACACTACAAAGGCAATTTTTTTCCGGCTAAACGGGGTCGTTTCTGCCATGGTTGTCACATTTGGCGTTTGCGCCGGTGTTTTCTCTGCGCCAAAGCACAACGACGTCATGCAGCAAAGCACCATAATAAACCCAATCGGCCATTTTTTCATCGTATCACCTTCTGCCAGGTTCCTCTTGTAAGGGTCAGTCCCAAGTGCCGCGCTAGGATCTGTCCCATATCGGAATAAGTTTCCATAGGATCCAAGGGGCCAGAGATAACTTCAGGCCCAAAAAAGAGTACGGGCACATGTTCTCTCGTATGATCCGTTCCTTTCCAGGTGGGATCGCAGCCATGATCGGCGGTGATTAGCACCAAATCTCCCGGCTGCAAATTTTCCCACAGTTCCGGCAACCGCCGGTCAATTAGTGCAAGCCCCTTGCCATAGCCTAACACATCCCGCCGATGCCCGTAGGTAGAATCAAAATCCACAAAGTTTGTAAATACAAGGCTTCTGTCCCCCGCGTCCTCCAAAGCCGCAAGGGTAGCATCAAACAGCGCGTCAAGACCCGTGGCATGGTAAGCCTTTGTAATACCCCGATGGGCAAAGATATCGGCGATTTTTCCCACCGCATACACGCCGCCAGCGCGTTCATACACCGCATCCACCAACGTTTTTTCCGGTGCCGGGACGGCATAATCATGCCGATTGCCAGTGCGGGTAAAGTTCCCTGCCGTTTCTCCCACAAAGGGGCGGGCAATTACTCGGGCGATGTGCCAGGGCTGCACTAGTTTATAAGCAATCTCACAGAGGGCATAAAGCCGCTGCAACCCAAAATGGGTTTCGTGGGCGGCAATCTGCAGCACGGAATCTGCCGAAGTATAGACGATGGGTTTTCCTGTTTGTAGATGCTCTTCTCCCAGCTCTTGAAGTATCGCCGTGCCAGAGGCATGTTTTTCCCCCAGTACGCCAGGAAGCTGTCCTTCCTGAATTAGTCCATCTATAATTGCTTTTGGAAAGCAATGGGGAGTATTAGGAAAATAGCCCCACTGGAAAGTCACGGGCACCCCGCACAATTCCCAGTGCCCACTCAAGGTATCTTTGCCGCTGGAAATTTCTTTGGCATAAGTATAGGCGCCCCGCAGGGGATGAGCTTTTCCGATAGGATAGGATAGCGGCTGTCCAGTGCTCATTTCTGACGCAAAACCAAGGCCCAATTGCGCCAAATGAGGCAGTTCCAGATGTTTCCCGGTATGGGCAGGAAACCAGGCAGCGATGTGTCCCAAGGTATCACTGCCTGCGTCTCCAAAGCGTGCCGCATCTTCCGCCCCGCCGATACCAAAAGAATCCAATAGTAAAATCACGCAACGTTTCATGGCTACTCCCTTCCCAGCCATTCTGTCAGCGCTCGTTGCAAGGTTTTCTGGAAGCGTTGTTCCGCCAATTCGTACACGCTGGGGGAAGCAATGTGTTCGCTGTCCGTTCGTTTTGCCACTACGCCGCACAAACTGGCGGCTTTTAGTCCCAATGCCTGGCTCACCACAAACACCGTCGCCGTTTCCATTTCATAATTGGTAACGCCCAGTTGCTGCCATTCCCGCATGGTACCCTGAAAGCGCTTGGGTACGTAGCCGGTAAAGCTGTCGTAGCGTTCCTGTCCGGGCCAGAAAGAATCGGAAGAACAGCAAATACCGATTTTGTGAGGCACTTGTTCTACATGAGCTGCATAGTCCAATAGCTGCGTCAATTCAAAATCTGCCACAGCGGGAAATGCCAGCGGGGCATAGTGGGTGCTGGTCCCTTCCAGACGTACCGCCGCTTTGATAATCACCACATCCCCCAGATTCAAATCATCTTGCAGGGAACCCGTAGTGCCTACCCGGATAACCTGGGTAATACCGATGCGGGCCAGTTCTTCCAAACAAATAGCCGTACTGGGGCCGCCCATACCGGTGGAGCACACCAGCACCGGGTGATCGTTCACCTGGGCAAGGCAACTGGTATATTCCCGATGTTTGGCAAGCTCTATTGTCGGTCCCATAGCTTCCGCCAGACGTTTGACCCGCCCCGGATCCCCAGGCAACAGCGCAATTTCTGCGCCGAGCAGCATGTTTTTGGAAAGGCCGGTATGATACATACTCTCATCGGGCCTGGCATAGTTTCTTTCCACACTCCCACCCCCACTCTTTTATCCCTATTATACGCAGGAGCGAGACCCTGATTCAAGATCCCGCTCCCCTTTTCTATGTACTTGTATTACTTTTGTGCGTCCGGATCTTCCATCACGGCCCGTACAGCCTCTTCACAGGACCGCATGGCTAAAATCGACTGCTCCATCAGTTTATCCAGATCCCAGCCCAAAAGATCCGCTCCCTGCTGGATCACGTCCCGACTGCAGCCGGCGGCAAATCGTTTGTCCTTAAATTTTTTCTTCAGGGATTTTACCTTCATATCCTGGGTACTTTTGCTGGGATGCATCAGCGCCACGGCCCCGATAAGGCCGGATAGTTCATCCACCGCATACAGGACTTTTTCCATTTCTTCCTTAGGTTCCACATCACTGCACCGGGGCCAGCCGTGACTTGCCACCGCGTGAATCAGTTTTTCATCCCAGCCCTGCTCCCTGAGGATTTCTGCTTCCTTTTTGCAGTGCTGGTCCGGATATTTTTCAAAATCCAGATCGTGGAGTAGTCCTACCATGCCCCAGAACTCTTCCTCGTCCCCATATCCCAATTCTTTGGCAAAATACCGCAGGCAGCCTTCCACAGTAAGACCGTGCTGGCGGTGAAACGGTTCCTTGTTATATGCTTTCAGTAGTTCCCATGCTTCCGCTCGTGTGTTTGGCATAGTTCCCACTCTCCTCTTCTATGTAGATGCCTTTAGTATACCACATTTTGACCTTGAAGGCTGCTTTTCATGCTGGCATTTTCTGGTCATGAAACGGTATTTATTTGAAAACACCTGTTTTATTAAAGACCAACAAATTTAGCTTATAATAGCTAGTCTTTCCCAGTTTAACTATAACTAAGCTTTCTTGGGGTATGCCATCCAGCCGTTTTTTTATTGTCGCCCTATTTTTTTTCGTAAGTTCCATCAATTTTGCTATGCTGATACCACGCCCATAAAATAAAGCTGCCTGTAAAAGGATGAAATAAATACTCTTGAGAAGAGCATCTTTTCCGCTAAGAGCAACGATTTTTTCTTCATATTTTTTCATCTGTTCATATTTTCTGGAAAGGATCCGTATCGTATCTTCTATCGTTCCCTGTATAATTTTTAAAAATCCTATGATAAAGGGGGTCAAGTCGCCCCTATTGATTTCACTATCTGCTTCTTCAAAAAGCCGGTAATATTGTGTGCGATTTGCTTTTATATACACAGACAAGCGGAGCGCTATCAGCCTGTGATAACAACGTTTTACATAGTACGAAGTTATAAAACGATCTGTACGCCCATTCCCATCATAAAACGGATGGATATACGCAAACAAATAATGGAACACTGCCAAGCGAATTAAGACCGGCAAGTCGGTAGCATGCAGTACCCCCAAAGCTTGCTCCATCGCTTCTAAAATTTTGTCTTCTGGATACAATCCCTGATGGGTAATCTTCCCTGTTCCAGATTCAATACTTACTGCATCTCTGCGAAATATCTTCCCGTCTAATTTATGGGCAGGATTATCTTTTATAATTTCTTCATGCGTAAATTCATCATAAAATCGACGAATATCCTGGCAGGTAGCAAAATCATTTTCCTTATCCTGTAGCAGTTCCGCATATTTGTGTACCACGCTTTCCAGTCGTTTTGCATTCGCTGTATGTCCATCCAGGATATCAGCAATTTCCTTCCGTGTGCTGTGCACGCCTTCTATGTCGTTGGTCGATTTTACTTCATCCACAATACTCATAAGCGCAAACTGATGCTGAACGACCTGCGGGATTGCATGGATAAGTCCCTGAAAAGATCCATACGTCTTTCCTATCTTTTCTAATAGCAAGAGGACATCATTCGTGTAATAAAAAAATGCGGGATATGCATGGCTACGATTGTACTGATGGATTTTTACAGGAATATGTTGGGTAAAAGGGGCACTAAAGCGTGCACCATATTCTTCGGAATAGGATGATGGATTTTTGTAATAGAGTTTGGTTAACGTCGTATACTCCATAAAAAATTCCCCGCCTTTCTTGGCTTATTTAAAGTTCATTGTTAAAATCCCGCTATTTTAACAACGAAAAAATCTTCATTGTTAAAATTCGCCATTTTTAACAATGAAACTATTTTTCACATGCAGGGTCAGCAAAATTCCCTCGTCTCACGGTTTGAACTTATATCCTACGCCCCATATGGTGAGAATATGCTGGGGATTGGCAGGATCTTCTTCCAGTTCGTCCCGCAACCGGTTGATATGCACCGGAACGGTAGCAGTATTACCCAAAGAATCCATGCCCCAGATCCGGGTATAGAGGGCATCCCGGCTGAAAACCAGATCCGGATGCAGCATAAGAAATTCCAGCAGTTTAAATTCCTTGTTGGGAAGAATTTTTTCCTCTCCTTTGACAAAGACCCGGTGGGTATCAGATTCCAGGGAAATACTGCCAAAGGTAATCCGTTTTTTGTCCGGCTGCGTGCCTTTTAACCGGTCATACTGGGCCAATTGTGCTTTCACTTTGGCTACCAGCACGCTAGGGGAAAAAGGCTTTTCAATATAGGCATCGGCCCCAAATCCCAAGCCACGGATTTTATCAATATCCGTGCGTTTGGCCGTCACCATAACAATGGGGATATCAATTTTATCCCGCAGTTTCCGGCAAATTTCAAAGCCGTCCATGCCGGGCAGCATAATATCCAAAAGGATCAAATCGTAGTCTTCATCCTGGGCTTTTTGGAACCCTTTTGTCCCGTTGACTTCTACAGTGACATCATAGCCGCTGACTTCCAGATAATCTTTTTCGATAAACGCTATGTCTTCGTCGTCTTCAATAATCAGGATTTTCTTATTCATGATGGCTCTCCAAAGGCAAAGTAATCACGGCAGCAAGACCGTGAGGGATTCTGTAGACAAACGTAATGGTTCCCTGCATGAGGTGTATGGCCCGGTTCACGATGGCTAGCCCCAGGCCACTACCATTATCCGTACGTCCACGGGCTTTATCCGTGCGATAAAAGATTTCTGTTAGACGGGGAATGGCTTCTTCTACCACGCCGGGCCCATCATCAGCAACAGTAAGCACGGCCTTATCGTCTTTTACCGCAGCAGTAATTTGGATCTGGACGATATCCGTGGTTTTATATTTAATACTGTTGGAAATCAAATTACCCAGTACGCGCTCCAGCAGCAATCGGTTTCCAGCTACAAGAACAGGCAACGGCGCATCTAGCACCACATGGCCGCCTTTTTTCTCCCAATCCAGCTGATTTTCCCCCATATAGTCCCGAACCATGTCCGCCAGGTCCAGGGTTTCCAGCGGCAAGGCTTTTTCACCTAGTTCCGTCTTGGACAATAGGAAAAGCTGCTCTATGAGCCGCTCCAGTACATCCGTTTTTTTCTGGATCACTCGGAGATAACGCTCCTGCCGTTCCGGCGTGGTCGCCACATGATCCAGCAGGCCCTCCACATAGGCCTTGATGGACGTAAGGGGCGTCCGAATATCATGGGAGATACTGGCAATCAGTTCCTTGCGCTTTTCTTCATCCGCTTCTTTTTGCCGCAGGGATTCCCCTAGTTTTCCAGACATAAGGTTAAAGGCCCGGATGGCAGGGGTAAATTCATCATTGCGGAGATACGGAATCTGTATGTCCAGATTCCCTTTCTGGATTTCTTCCGAACCTTTTTTCAGTGCCTGCAAGGGTGTCAGGATGCGCCGGATGAGCAGCCGCGCTAGCCCGGTACTGATCAATAAAATAAAAGCGACCAATGACACTGCCACAAAGCGGTTGGTATTGCGAAAAGCCCGTTCCATTGCCGCATCACTGCGTTCAATGGGATGACGGGCAATCACGTATAAATGATAAACATGGGAACCTACCGTTTCCCGTTTTAAGTATTCATAGTGCCCCATATGGGTGTAGCTGAAAGTTTGGTTGAGATTACTCAAGTCCATTTCCTTTTGGGCCTGTCCATTCCGAAATTGTTCCACTTCGTTTTGAAAAAGGCCATTCCCGTACTGATAAAAAGGCTGCCCATCCCGGTATACCGTCACATAGGTCTGGAGCGGATCCATAATGTCCCGCACCCATTGAAATCCCTGGTATCCATTCAGATTACGTCTGTGGCGCAGGCTGTGAAACACGGACGATTGGATGATATTGGATTCCACATGGAACTGAAAATCACTTTCTGCCATGATATGGTTGCCGCTGCAGGCATAGAGGTAAAGGCCAAATAGTGTAGTCGCCAGCACCAATAATGTCATGAGAAAGGGCAGGATGCACATCACGATATGGGAAAGGATCAAACTTTTCTTAATGGTCATAAAAACCTCCGGCTGCTTTACTTTCCACGCTTATCATACCCCGCCGGCACTGTTCCCGCAAGCCCTTGCCTGGGTGTTTATTTTTTTTTTAAGAATCCCTACACTTTTCTACAAGCCTCCTCGCTAGAATACAGATAGAAAACAAACCCGACTATACAAATCATCCAGGCAGGAGGCACTAAGAATGAAAAAACTATTGGAACAGCACCCGTATTTGGCACTTGCACTTTGTTTTTTGTTTTTGTATCTAGTGGGAAACGGCCTTTTGGCAGTGACCGATACAGCAGAAGCCAACTATGCGCAGACTGCCAAGGAAATGGTGCTTTCCGGGAACTGGGTCTCTCCCCAGATTTATGGACACTACTGGTACGATAAACCCATTTTCTACTACTGGGAACTGGCACTTTCTTTTAAACTATTCGGCTTTACTGAAACGGCCGCTCGGCTGCCTTCTGCCCTTTTGGGCGTAGCTTCCGTTCTTTTCACCTACTGGTTTGCCCGTAAGGTGTACGGTGCAAAAGTCGGTTGGCTCTCGGCTTTGATTTTAGGAACGTCCGTGGAATGCTGGCTCTTGTCCAAAGCCGTGATCACCGATTCCACCTTGTTTCTTTTCGTCAGTGCCAGTATCGCCTTCTTTTACCTGGGGTATACGGAAAATAAAAAGTATTACTATCTGTGCTATGTGTTTGCAGCTTTCGCCACCCTGACAAAGGGTCCCATCGGTCTCTTTCTGCCAGGAATGTCCGCCCTGCTGTTTTTGGGATACAAAAAAGACTGGCAGGAAATGAAACACGTGCATCTTTTTTCCGGGCTTATGCTTTTTACCGGTTTATGCGGGGCCTGGTACGGTACGATGTGTTACCTCCACGGGTCTGATTTCCTGCTGAACTTTTTGGGCGTACACAATTTTCTCCGGGCCACGGTTTCCGAGCATCCTTCCAAAAATCACTGGTATTTTTACCTTCTCGTGTATTTCATCGGCTTTGCCCCGTGGAGCTTTGCCCTACCGATCACACTGTATAAAAAATGGAAGGCCCATGCCCTCCATTTCAAAACGGCCGCTCCCGCGTCCCAACTTCTTGTGATTTACGGAGCAGTCACCTTAGCGTTCTTCCAGCTGGTGGCTACAAAATATACCACCTATACCTTCCCTGCTCATTTCTCCCTGGCCATTTTAACTGCCGTACTGTACAAAGATTACCGCTTGAAGATAGAACGGACCAGCGCTACCGCCATAGCTTGCTACACGTTGCTAACACTTTTTATCGCCCCCAGCATTATGCTGATGCGTTCCGGTAAGGAAGCGGGCCTTGCCCTGGCACAACTAGATACAGGCAATGCCCCCATTGCCTTTGTAGATGGCTATCGTACCTCCACCGTATTTTACAGTGGCAAAACCATTTATTGGGCCGTACCCCGGGATAAAATAGAGGAAATGAAACCGGGCGGATTATCCTGGAATGCAAAAAATGTTATGCCCCTTATGGCAGAGGAAGATCTATATAAAAAGGGCAATGCCATCGTGCTGACCCAGGATAAAAACAACTCTCCTTTCCTGACAGCCTTCACAAAAAATAATCCCACCTATGCCATTAATGTACCCGGTGAATACACCATCTGGGTCAAAAATAAAGTCCTGTAACCGGAAAAACAGCTTGTGCAGATACCACCTTTCTGCACAAGCTGTTTTGTTTATCGCTTTTCCATTATTCTTTTTGCTCCACGATTTCTTCATCTCGCACAGCAGGTTCTCCCAGCCAGGAAAGCGCTTCATTAAAGTCCAAGGTGATCGCCCCGTCTTCCCGGACAAAAGTGGGAATCCCAATAAATGACTGGCCATTTTCTCCTTGACGCACTGGGGCAAACACATCTTTATGATCCCGCAGCGTAAGAAACGCTTTCATATTGGTGGTATTTTCCGTGATATCCACGAACTGGAATTTATGCTCCAGCCCTCTTGCCTTTAAAATCGCCAGTGTATTCCTGCAGTCAATGCAGATCCTACTTCCATAAAAAATAATCATACTTCTCACCTTTCCTTTCTTCCTTTGGTTAAGGGTATTCGATTATCCCATTTTAGAGAAAAATAAGCGCACCCTGTCTGGGAATGCGCTTTTTCTTTGGATAATTTTTCGGTAATATGCAGTGTGGATTACCGCATAGCAATGTCGGCGAACGGTAATGTATATGATAAGCTTTTTGGCAACTGGTATCCAAGGTCTCTGTTAATCACAAAATCCATAAAGTTTGGCAGGATTTTTAATAAGAATTTTCTCAATGATATCCTGGGAAGTGATACTTGCCATAACGGAGTCAAGCATATAGCTGTCATCCGGCATGTTTTTTTGATGTATATAGCAGTAATGATGCGGCCAATCCGTACCCCACAAAAGCCTGTCAGGGTTCTTCTCTATAAAAGCCTTGCTGATGGCAAATAGATCTGAGTAATCATTTTTTTTAGCAGTAATATAAAATCCGGAAAGCTTCACATAAGCTTTTTTAGCATTCATCAGATCTAAGCCAATTTCAAAGGCCTCATGCTTGATACCAGTATCCGGCGACAAATGCAGCATATGGTCAAAAACAATCTGACACGGGAAATCCTGCAATTCTTTTTTCAGCTTCACGATCAGATCCGGCGAAATATAGAGGACAGTATGCCAACCCAGTTTAGCTGTTTTTTCGCTAATTTTGCGGGCATTATCCATCATTTTCTCATCGCCGCTGACAATGTTAAAACGAATCCCACGAATCCCGTATTCATTCCACTGCCGCAAAAGGTCGAACGAAGTATTTTTATCTATTACAACTACTCCTCTAGCGCAATCTCCCAGCTGACGAACAGCGCTGATTGTACAGCTGTTGTCCAGTCCGTAGCAGGATGGGTTTACTATAACACAGCGCTCTATGCCCAGATGACGCATCAGAAGGCGATAACAGTCCACAGTGGCTGGCGGCTGGTTTCTCTCGTCATCCTTTTTATATGGAAAATGAATTGGATCAAAGATATGAAAGTGTGTATCACAGGCCTTTTCAGGCATATCAAAAAATGGTACGTCTCGACCGGTGCAGTAAGGAACCTGAAGTTTTTCTTTTATTGTCTTCATTAAATATCCCCACCTTTTATTAGATACAGTTCATAATCAGTCCAAAAGCAACTGCCAGCCCCATACTCACTGGCACAGCACGTGTGATCAGTCTGTTAAACAGTTCATTGCGTTCCTTCTCGGTTGTGCAGCAGCCGACAATCAGACTACCTGAAGCTGAAAACGGCGAAATAGCAGTGCTCTGAGAGCCAATAACAGTCGTTACAAAGAGCAGATAAGGATTTAGGTTCGTAGCAGCGGCAATACCTGGAATTAGAGGGAATAAGGTAGGCGCTACAACGCCGATTGTTGATGAGAAAAAGCTCATAATTCCCGCAATGACGCCAAATGCAACTGGTATCAATACAGTTGGAATATTGGAAGTCACCCATTGCCCAAGCATCTTTATCGTGCCTGCAGTGATCGCAATCTGAATTAGCATGCCTACGCCGCAAACCATTAGGATGGTACTCCAAGGGATTCTGGCAAAAGCCGCTTTTTGCGGGGCGATTTTCAAAATCAATGCCAGAATCACAAACACCATGGAAACCAAGCTGACGTCAATTTTCTTGTTTATCATTGTAATCATTCCTTTGTCAGGAAAGAAAATATGGGTAATTGGGAAAAGCAGCACAATCGCTAGCATTGTTGCCATAAGCATCATCGTTTTTTTATGTTCAGCAGTAACTTGTGGTTTTTCAATGTTAAAATTCTGACCAATATTGCGGTTTCCCTTAACTCCAAATCGGAAGATAGCAATTAAAGATACAGAAAACAAAATACTAGTGCAAAAAAGGATAAGGCAGCAGGTAAAAGAATCAAATTCTGAAAAAAGTCCGGAATCATTAATAGCAGTATCCATGAGCCCCCTGAAAATAACACCCAGATTGCTAGTCATGAAATTTCCGCCTGCAAGGGACCCCGCATTAATGCTTATTGCGCCAATAATCTTACTCATATGCATTTTGTCACAAATAAGCATCGTCAATGGTGCCATAAAAGCAACAACAGCAAAATTGCCCGCTCCCATTGCAGTAATGAACATAGCAACGAAGAACAACAAGAAGGGAAGCAATTTAAAAAATTTTCTGAAAATATACAGAAGGTATATGGACAGCATCTCTAACGTACCGTTTTCCAGCGCAAAGCCATAAAAGAAGGTGACTGCCATGATGGAAAACATGATATTGACAGGCCAGGCCGAAATAATTTCTTTGGTAGAAAGGCCCATGCCAAAGCAGCCGATCAGATAAGCGAAGATAATCGCTGGTATACCTGTATTTATTTTCAACTTATATCCTAAAAAGATGGAAATAAGGATGGCAAGTACGATACCTAAGTTTAACATTCTTTCACCCTTCTTTTAGATGTCCAATGATTCACAAATTGTTACGCACTTTATTCTACGATCCTGGGGATAATGTTGACCGCTTTTGGTACTACAGTTACTTTTTCCGGAGTTATACCTTCAGCAGCCATCGCAACAGCTGTCTGAAGATCTGGTGCCCAATCCATCATAACAGAATTGGCAGTCTCTTTGCTGAGGCCCTCGCTCACTAAAATAATCCTGCCCTTCAGCATACATCTGGCATACATAAACGCTTTATTGCTTCCTATTCCAAAGCCTTCCTTCCGGAACCTTTCTATCACATCCTCCGGAGTCTTAGCGGCAGACATCCAGTCTATAAAAAGCTGTGGAATACCATTTTCTGCTCTGGCCACCAGAATAAATGTGGATTTTCCACCCTTTTTGCAGAGAAGTTCAGCGACAGAAAGTGCTTTCTGGCTCTGCCAAAGATCGATATCACGCGGAGCGCCGCCGGGGCTTGTAATGACTATATCTGCCAATCCATGGACATCCACTGTATTCGCATCTCGGCAGATTTTGACTCCGGCCTTATGCGCTTCATCCAGCTCGCCGGCAACGCCTCCGACAATCTGTTTTTGAATGTCCTGAACAACATTCAGAATGAACCTGACCTTTACAAGCCTGGCAGCTTCCAATGCTACACGATGGAATGGGTTATCCTCATAATAATTAATGGCTGGCTCAAACGGACGGATGGGAAGAGAATGATGGACCTTGAGCGTATCCAAGCTTACGACACCTGGAACGATACTCTTTCTTCCCCCAGAGAAGCCTGCCACGTGATGTGGCGCAATCAATCCAGTTGTCACAATAAAATCTGACTCTGCCACGAATTTATCCAGGTAGATTGGGACATTGCAGGTCGATGTCCTTCCCATATATACGTGACAGCCATCAGTGCAGTCATGGATATGAACATGGATCTCGTTTTCCAGTCCGCCTAGGATTGTGTGAAGTTGTGATGGAGACGGTCCTTTGTGACTGCCCGTAGCGATTACGACGGTGATATTGTCATTCTTCACTCCCGCTTTGTGCAGCCGCGCTACAAGTGCGGATACCATCTGCGCATGGGGCCCCGGGCGCGTCTGATCATCTACCATAATCGTAATTTTTTCGTCCGGGGTAACCATATTTTCCAATCGATCGGTTCCGATTGGAGAATCCAGCGCCTGCTCAATGAATTCCTCCACAGTCGTTGTAATTTCCTTCTTTTCGGGGTCAATGATCTCCGTATTCCATTCCGATGGAATGTCTGCTTCCTGATAACCCGTGCCGTAAGGTACTTTGATGTGCTTCATAAGGATCTCCTTTCTTATTCAGCAAATATTATTCCCGCATCTCTTTTGCTGGTACAAATATTATAGCAACGTTCATATATCTATACAATAAATAGTTTTATATAGTTATTATCGATCACATCTATGTCTCTAATGGTTTATCGTACATTATTTAACAGATTGCGTCAAATATTTTGTGTAAACTACTCAGATTTCCTGAAGAGCGTTTATAGTTTTTCAAGCAACAGATTGTTGCTCTTTTGTTTCCAGCTGTGTTTCTTCAAACATTTGAAGAATTTCCGCCGAGGCTTCCTTAAAACCTCTCTGGGCCCTTTCCGCATACATGCGGTTTAATTCACTGTATTGTCCGCACACAAAGCGATCTAGAGATTCTTCATTAGGAAATTGCTCTTTGACTTTTGTCCTGTGCTTCAATGTCTTATTGCTCCGCTCAATCAGGTTTGTTGTATACAGGCTACTCCTGATTGCTTCCGGGAACTTATAAAATTGAAACTTGCTTTCCCCAGCTCTTTCGAAGACCTTGGCAAGTTTTGGATAGCGTTTGCTGTATTTTTCCAAAAAGGCTTCTAATGCTTCTTTTGCCTCTGTTTCAGAGCCAGCACGATATACCGTTTTTAAATCGTCCAAGACTTCTTTACGTTCTTTATTACGGATATAACGAGCAACCGTACGACTGAGGTGTACCCAACATTGCTGGTGCTCTGCCATGGTAAAATGGCGCTTTACCGCATCTCTCATACCGTTAAGACCATCAGAAACAAATAGGAGTACCTGCTTGACACCGCGCTCTTTAATACCTTCTATCATTTCCTCGTAGTTGGCAACAGCTTCCGTCGGATACAGTGCATAGTCAAGAATTTCTCTAGTACCATCAGGGGTGATTCCCAGAAGAACATGCAATGGTTCCTTGGCTACACTGTCGCGCCGGACAGTTAAGTAGGTGGCATCCAGGAAAATAACCACATATCTTTCAGAAAGAGGCCTAGTATGAAAGGCCTTGACTTGATCAGCGACTGCTTTAGTGATATTGGATACGGTGGCTGGAGAGTAATGCTGACCGTACAATTTTTCAATCAGGTCGGCAATCTCCCTTGTAGTGATCCCCTTTTGGTAGAGGGTAATGATTGTAGTTTCCAGATCATCTGTTCTCCTAGAATAATCTGGAATTAGCTGCTGGGTAAAGCATGTGAATGTCAATGAAAAAGTGAACCACTCGCTGATGAATTTTTGAGCCACTT
>DXYB01000018.1 GCA_019416065.1 Acidaminococcus sp.
GGTTTTGTGAAGGTAAACGTCCACAAGACCCCAACATTTATTATAGAACCAAAAAGAATGCCCACTCTAGGCATTCTTTTTTGTTATCTGTACAATTATCTTAACGGCCAGAAAATACATCTGCGCTCAGCATGAAATAGGACCGGGGATGGCTGCATACCGGGCAGATTTCCGGAGCTTCTTTGGCTTCTACAATATGACCGCAGTTGGAGCAAATCCACACAGTTTTTTCGCTGCGTTTAAACAGGGTACCTTCTTCCACTTTTTCCAGAAGGGCTTTATACTGTTCCTCGTGATGCTTTTCAATAGCCCCTACGGCTCTGAATTTATAGGCCAGTTCTTTAAAGCCTTCTTTTTCAGCAGTTTCCGCAAACCCTTTGTACATATCGGTCCATTCATAGTTCTCGCCTGCGGCAGCATCCTTCAAGTTGGTTACCGTATCGGGAATAGAACCACCATGCAGGGCTTTAAACCAGATCTTGGCATGTTCTCTTTCATTTTTGGAAGTATCCAGGAAATTCTGGGCTACCCGTTCATAGCCTTCTTTTTTGGCTACGCTGGCATAATACCCATATTTGTTATAAGCCTGGGATTCACCGGCAAACGCGGCCTCCAGGTTTTTTTCTGTTTGAGTTCCTTTTAATTCTGGCATTATAGACTCCCCCTATACCTAAAACTTTTTTATAAAACCTTTTCCGTTGAAAAGGCTTGTGGTTTGTTACACCCTTATCATACTCGAAATATAGTTAAATGTCAAGCTAATTAATAATAATTATTAATTATTATTTTTCTCTTGTATTCTGCTTCTGTTTCCCTTCCCAGAATAATCGTATGGGCAAATTGGAAGATCCTGGCGGCGTAAAATAAAATGTACCACTTTTGCCGGCCGGTATGGTTCCAAGCACCATGGTTTCTCCGTCGTGATTCCAGCCAAAGGATTGGGATGCTTTAGGCAGTGGAATATAGTGGGCTGTTGCCCCTTGAATGTTTAGCACCCCTTCACCGGCAAAAGGTCCCCCAAAAGGATTGAAACGCATCTCCATGGGATTTTTTCCTATTGTCGCAAAGTTCACGTCATACATCACGCCATAGTTGCCGTAATTTACCACGGTATTCCCTGTCGTCTTATCCACCCCCCGGACATAGGGATCCTTTTTATCATCTGCCAGTTCAATTCCATATACGACGGGCACATCAGCGTCAAGGGGCTTCTCCAACGTCACATGAGCATTGGCATGGGGGAAGGTTCCTCGTAGCACATGACCGCCTATATCCGTGGGAAGAATATCATACACTTCCACGGCAAGGCGCGGTTCTTCCTTAACCGGTAGCATCATAACGGAAATTTCTACAGGCTTTTCAAAATCCACATCCACAATCCCTGTTACCAGTTCCTGGGGTCTAAGGACCAATCCTTTTCCATTATTCAAAAGATCCTGGGACCCCGTCAAAAGGAAATGCCGCCCGTTAGGCACACTGCTGTAATATTGTGCTTCTGCCTCTTTTCCAGCCGCGAGCCAATCACCATTGGGGCGACTGATACCGTATTTGCCCAGCGTGACTCTCCCAGGCCGCAGGGTCGTGCGCCGGAGGAAAACAGCCAGTCGTTTATCCGTTTTGCTGTCATTGACATGGTGAAAAAATAGCCGGCTGGGACCTTCTAATACATCCCGATACATAATACCGGTCTTTTTCACCATTTCTGGACTATCTGAAAATAAAAGTGTAGGGCCATCATGAGTAATCGTAGGGGTCAATTCCTGATACTGTGGTACCCCCCACCTCCAGGAATCGTCTGCCGCATCGGCGCCCACCGGCAGTACAAAAGATATGAGCGCCAGAAGCAGCCCCTTCCATTTATTTTGCATTGTACATAAGCCTCCCATATTGCTGTTTTCTGTCAAGTGCATATTTTGTTATTTTACCACAAAATCATGGCAGAAAAATATTGTCAGAAATGCACAAAAAAACAGCAAATTTCCTTGAGTATTTCTGGTACGCTCGTTATAATAGGAATGACCAACATGATGGATGTCAACGGATACCAACAGAAAGGACTGTATTATGGAACTCAAGATGATAAAAGCTGATCCTAGTGGCAACCAGACGATATTTGTTTTAGATCCCGTGCCGCAAGCACAGCGGGCAAAGGTTAACGCTGCCCTTTTAGCACTGGATCCAAAGGCAGAACAGGTAGGCTGCCTGCAGTTGTCAAACAACGTAGCCCAGTTAGAAATGATGGGCGGAGAATTTTGTGGAAATGCCACCCGCAGTGCTGGCGCCTACGCGCTACGGGAATTGGGGGAAAAAGAAGGAACCTTTCCTGTTACATGCAGCGGCTGCCCCCATCCCCTTACGGTAACGGCTAAAAAAGTCCGAAACAACATCTATGAAGCCAACGTCCGCCTGGATGCACCGCTTACGATGGAAAAATTTCATCTCTCCTACGAGCGGGAAAGCATCACCTGTGATAAAGTTTCTTTGCCTGGGATTGAGCATTACGTGTATTTTACGCTAAACCTGGATGCAATAGACAAAAAACAGCTATTTCATTCTCTCCAGCAGGAACTATCCCGCTATCCACAAGTACCAGCATATGGGCTTATGCTGGTCGAAACTGGCACCTTTAGGATGATTCCTGCCGTATACGTCACCGCAACTGGGACGCTGTACTGGGAAAATAGCTGCGGAAGTGGCAGTGCGGCAGTGGCTGCTGCTTTAGCCAAACAACAAGGCCGCTCCATCGCCACCACCTTGTGGGAACCGGGCGGAAAGATTAACATTGAAGCCGTGTACAAAGACGGTTCCGTGCAAGAAATCACCATCGGCGGTCCTGTCAAGTTTGAAGAAGAAAAAACAGTAACACTATAAATTTCTTGACAGTATTTCCTACTGCGTGCTATAATCTTTTTGTTGCGATGCTTCGCAACGTTGCCGAAGTGGCGGAATTGGCAGACGCACTTGACTCAAAATCAAGCGGCCTTAAAACCGTGCCGGTTCGAGTCCGGCCTTCGGCACCAATCGCTTTTAGAGCCAGTCCTTGTGGACTGGCTTTTTTCTTGTCAACTAGAGGATATAGCAATAGGGAGGCCATTAGGCCTCCCTATTGCTATATCCAGCGCTATGCATGATTTATTTAGCAGGAACGATGGTCCCTTTAAATTTCTCTTCAATAAATTTCTTTACCGCATCGGAATGAAAAATATCGGCAATCTTTTTATATTCCGGCTTGTCTTTGTCCTTCGCACGGGCCGCCAATACCATCACGGCTAGTGGCTCGTCATCTTTTTCCCAGAAGAGCCCTTGTTTTTTCACGTCCATGCCGCTGCTCATCACATAGTTCATGGTAATCACGGCCAGATCCACATCATCCAGGCTCCGTGGCAGTTGGGCCGCTTCCAATTCTTTAAATTGCAGATGTTTTGGATTTTCTGCTACATCTGCCGCCGTCGCCTTAAATCCTACGCCCGGTTTCAGCTTGATCAATCCGGCTTTTTCTAAAAGAACCAAGCCTCTTCCTCCGTTAGTTGGATCATTGGGGATTGCCACTACAGCGCCGTCCTTAACCGTTTTCAAGTCATGCACCTTGTTGCTATAGATCCCCATACGCATCAAAATCGTGTTGCCAATGGGCACCAGATCGGTTTTATTTTGGGAATTAAAATTCTTTAAAAAGGGTGCATGCTGATAACTGTTGAGATCCAAATCCCCTTCTGCCAAAGCTTTATCCGGCGTGATATAATCGCTGAACTCCACCACTTCCACATTTAAGCCTTGTTTCTTTGCTTCTTCTGCTACCGCATGTACCACGTCCGCGTGCGGGCCTGCAGTAGCACCAATTTTAATAGGCTTACTGTTTGTACTGGCGCCCTGCTTGGTATCCCCACTATCTCCACAACCGGAAATTAATAAGGCAGCAGCCGCCAGCGCTGCGAAAAATACGGTCAACCGTTTCTTGTTCATCTTCCCCATCTCCTAATTCCTAGAACAGTAGTAGATAATAATTGTTCCTATCATAGAAAAAGGCAAAGGGTTTGTCAAGAATTTTTCACGAAAAATAAGAAACGGATACTCTTTTACGAATGAATTGTTCCAATCGAAACGATTATTTTTCGTACTGCGCCTTATACCAGGCATAGGTCCTGGCAATGCCTTCGGAAAGTTCCATGGCAGGTTCCATCCTCAAGGTTAGTTTCAGCCGTTCATTGCTGAGCACCGAACGAAGGATATCCCCTGTCCGAGGCGGCGCATAATGAATGGGAAAGGAGTGCCCCACAGCCTGGCGAAAACTTTCCAAAAGACACTGTAGACTGGTTTCTTTTCCCGTGGAAACATTCATGCAGTGAAGCCCTGTGAGGGGCAAGGCTGCTACTATCGCTTGGGCAATATCCCCCGCATAGACAAAGTCCCGGGTTTGAGAGCCATCCCCATAGATGGTAACCCCCTGGTCTTCGCTTAAAAGCCGACAGAAAATGCTGATGACACCCCCTTCACCTTTTTCTCCCTGCCGCTCGCCATAAACATTAGCAAAACGAAAGACTGTCGCATTGATACCATACAGTTCGTGATATACCCGGAGATAGTGCTCCGACGTCATTTTGGTAATCCCATAGGGGGACAACGGCTGTAATGTCTCTGTCTCCAGCAGCGGGATATTGGGATTATCCCCGTACACGGCTGCACTGGAAGAAAACAGCACATGGGACACCTGATATTTGCGGCAGTTTTCCAAAATATGCAGCAAGCCCTCCAGATTGATCTGGCAATCCAGCACGGGATTTGCAATAGAGTCTGGCACCAGAGTTTGCGCTGCCAAGTGAATCACCGCATCAAAATGTTTATGGGCAAAAACGGTTTCCACAACAGCCGCATCCCGCACATCCCCTTCCACAAATTCCATCCCAGTAGGAATATGGGAGCGTGACCCGCTGGTTAAATTATCCAGTACTGTTACTTGTGCCTTTCCTTGCAAAAGTTCCAGCACATGGGATCCAATAAACCCGGCACCGCCCGTTACCAATACTTGCATGCATTACACCTTCCGCTCATTAAAGATATACCATTAGTCTATCATATTTGGTCCATCCCGCAATAAATTTCTCTTAAAGAAAACATAAACTACTAAACAGGAACTTAAGGGTAGACGCTTGTAAATTTCTCTTTTTATAGGCCAAGCTGCTTGATCATACGAGAAAGGGCGTCCGCTGTAACATTAAAATCCCAATCTACGGGTATGGTGTAGTCAGAATATCTGACGTATAAAGGCAATCGTTCCTTGTACAAGGCCGTTAATCGATCTTCTTGCGCATTCAGCAGGGGACGGGTAGTTTTATCCACACAGGCAGCAATATCTTTAAGCGTACGGTTCAAAAAGAAAATCTTCCCTGTTTTTCTCAGGACTTCCATATTTTCCTGCCGCTTCACCACACCCCCGCCGCAGGAAATAATAATATTTTCTTTTGTGGACAAATGTCCCACAACCCGGGTTTCCGCATCACGGAAGACGCTTTCCCCTTCGCGAAACAAATCGGCAATCGTGCGGCCGGTCATGCGTACTACCTCATCATCCGCATCCACTACGGTGCGTCCTAAAAGCACACTGAGTTTTTTACCGATGGTAGTTTTGCCAGCGCCAGGCATTCCAATAAGCACAATATTAGTCATGGAACTTTTCCTCTATCTTTCTCAAAATAGGAGCTACCAAAGAGGCTTCAATGGCACGCCCTTGCCAAATTTCTTCTGCCGCCACAGCCTGAGCAACCAGCATATACAGCCCATTACAGGTTTTCTTCCCCGCTTTTCTGGCGTCCTTCAGAAATTGTGAGGAAAGCGGATTATAAATTACGTCCACTGCAGCATCAAATTGTGCCGTTATTTCCGCTGGTAGTGGACTGACCCCCACCGCAGGGCTCATCCCCACAGGCGTCGTATTAATAACTACATTCCCACCTTCTTTCACCGCGTCAAAAGATACCACTTCCGTGTCCGGACGTTGGGCAAAGAAATGGGATAACCCCTCCCTGGCCTTTTGTTCATTACGCACGACCAAACGAATATGGGCCGCCTTTTGGTCCACCACATCCTGCAAGACCGCTTTGGCAGCGCCACCATTACCCAAGACGGTTACGGATTTGCCCGTAAGTGAGATCTCTGCATTCTGGAGCATTCGGTCAAAGCCCGTATAATCCGTATTGTATCCCTTGGCACCTTCCGGGGTGAATAAAATAGTATTGACAGCGCCGATTTTTTCTGCTTCTGGGGAAAGTTCCGCAAGATAGGGAATCACCGCTTCTTTATACGGAAGGGTCACATTACTGCCTTTAAGACCGTCATTATTTTCTAAAACATACCCCTTCACCTGCTCAGGTTCTCTTTCCAGTAGGGCATATGTATCGTCTGTCCCCAGTATAGTAAAAAGTTCCTCGTGAATGAGAGGGGACCAAGAGTGTCCTAGCACCCGTCCCAGTAACCCATATTTCATGGAGCTGCCTCCTTTTGGTGATCCGACGGATAATTTCCCAAGATCCTGTAATCCTTCGTATCCATCCATAATTCTCCCAATGCTTTCTGCACATTTTCATCCGTCAAATGTCCGGTAATATCCATATGGAAATAATATTCCCAGGGCCTACCCGCAATAGGGCGGGATTCAATATTGGTCATATTGATGCCATACCGGGCAAAGTGTCCTAGTACCCGATACAACGCGCCAGGGCGATGTTCCAGATTTACAGTCAGGGTGATTTTATCCGCCTGGGGAGTGATTTCTTTTTCTTTGCTGATAACGATAAACCGCGTATAGTTACTTTTATTGGTATTAATGCCCTTTTGCAAGATCTCCAGTCCATACTGTGCGGCAGCCCGGGCATCCGCTACGGCTGCCATATAGTTTGTTTTTTTCTCCGCTACCATTTCCGCGGCTTTGGCCGTGTTGAAATAATTAAAGAACTTCATCTGGGGATGCTTTTTAAAAAATTCCTGGCACTGGGAAAATCCCTGAGGATGGGAATACACTTCGGTTACGGATTCCATTTTAGTACCAGGACAAGCCATCAGGCAGTGTTCTACTTTGATGATTTTCTCTCCTACAATAAAAGCACTGTAGCGCCGCACCAGATCATAGGTCTCAGTAATGCCGCCTGTGGAGGAATTTTCTACAGCCAAAACCCCGTACCGAATTTCTCCCGCCATAACAGCCCGTACCACATCTTCAAACAAGGGATAATTTTTGATGGCAATGGGTTGCCCAGCAAAAAATTCCTGCAGCGCAATGTAGCTATAGGCACCGGGCACGCCTTGATATCCTACCTGGATCGTTTCTTTTTCCATGGTTTTACCCCCGCATCGCCATATGGTACAAATCCAGCAGTGTCCACGCCGTCACCGCTTCTACCACGGGCACTGCACGGGGCACGATACAAGGGTCGTGGCGACCTGTAATGGTCAGAATTGCATTTTCTTTTTTTACCACATCCACGGTCTGCTGTGGCCTACTGATGGATGGAGTAGGTTTTATAGCTACGGAAAACACCAAGGGCATCCCATTGGAAATACCCCCTGTCACACCGCCATTATGATTGGTCAGGCAGTGTACACGCCCCTCTTTATATTCCATGGCATCATTGGCCTGGCTGCCTCGCAATCCTGCAAATCCAAATCCTTCCCCAAATCCCACGGCCTTTACCGCAGGAATCGAAAAAAGAGCATGGGATAAACGGCTTTCCACAGAATCAAAAAAGGGTTCGCCGAGACCGGTGGGCATGTTAATCGCTATGCATTCAATCACGCCGCCCACAGAATCTTTTTCTTTCTGGGCTTTCACAATCGCATTTTCCATAGCACTTCTTTTTTCTTCATCCAAAAGGGGCAATACTTGTGCTCCCAGCGCCTGGAGAATTTCCGAACGTTCTCCTTGAGGATGAAACGGCGTATCAAAAATTCCTGCTAGCGATGCAATATGGGCCCCCACTTCAATCTTTTTTTGACGCAAGAGTTGTTTAGCAATCGCTCCAGCAAAAACCAGCGGGGCCGTAAGTCGACCAGAAAAACTGCCGCCACCCCGATAATCATTACAGCCTTTGTATTTTATGTAGCCTGCATAATCTCCGTGTCCGGGACGCATGACAGTTTGCAGCTGGCTGTAGTCTTTGGATTGGGTGTTACTATTGACAATGCGAGCACAAAGTGGCATCCCGGTAGTTTTCCCATTAAAGAAACCGCTTTCAATGATAGGACGATCGGCTTCCCTACGGGCAGTCGTGAGTTTGGATTTTCCCGGCGCCCGTCGCTGCATTTCCCGGTTGACTTCCTGCCAATCCAGCTCCAAACCTGCCGGCAATCCATCAATCACCACGCCGATACTCGGGCCATGGGATTCCCCAAAAAGGGTCAGTTTAATTTTTTCACCTAACGTACTGCTCATAACGTCCTCCCAGCTGCTTGAAATCTTTCCAAAAATCCGGATAGGATTTGGCAACACACTCTGTTCCTTTTAAAATCATAGGCTGACGGCACCGGATAGAGGCTATGGCAAGACTCATGGCAACCCGGTGATCATTCCAACATTCTACGACGCCGCCAGAAAAGGATTCCACGCCGTCAATGGATAGACCATCCGCTTTTTCCTTAATATGGGCGCCCAGTTTATTAAGCTCTGTCGCCATCGCCGTCAATCGATCGCATTCTTTTAATCTAAGCCGCTCAGCATGGATAATTTCCGTATGCCCTTGACTTAGTGCTGCCGCTACCGTTAGAACAGGTATCAAATCCGGACAATCCGCTGCATCAATTGTCGTCCCCGTACTACGTGCAGGCTGACTAATTAAGGTTTCTGCTGCACCATATACTTGTCCTCCCATCTGTTGTAAGATGGAAATAATGGCCCGGTCGCCTTGGCACGAATGGGCATTCATGCCAGCTAAACGAATCGTTTTTCCCAGCATGCCTCCCACGAGCCAAAACGCCGCCTGGGAATAATCTCCTTCCACACGGGTATCCTGGGAAATATACTGCTGGTTTCCTGGAATATCATAATGACGATAATTTTTATGATGAATGGTGATACCGTATTGTTGCAACACGGCTAACGTCAGAGCAATGTAGCTCCAGGATTCCAGTTTGCCCACAATGTCCAAAGTGGAGTCCCCCTTTAGGAGGGGCAGAGCAAATAAAAGACCGCTGATAAACTGGCTGCTCACATTTCCTGGAAGAACAAATTGTCCCGGACGCAGCGGCCCCTGTACCGTAAGAGGAAAATGATTCGTCTGGCTGCCTTCTTGGAATTGTAGTCCCTGTTTTCTAAAAATATCCACATAGGGGAATAAGGGACGAGTTCCCAATTTGCCGGATCCAGTAAAAACGGCCTTTTCTCCAGATAGTGCTGCCAAAGGAATCATAAAACGCAAGGTGGACCCGGACTCCCTGCAATCTAGCAGGGTTCCTGTTACCCTGCGTTTTATCCCTTCTACCTGAAAGCAGGTTCGTCCATTGTTTTCTAGGCTGGCAGTAATTTTTGCGCCCAGCCGCTCCAAGCAGGTACGCGTAGCCTCAATATCTTCACTGCTGCTGACGCCTCTTATCCTGCTTTTTCCTTCTGCCAGCGCCGCACAGATAAGGGCTCTATGCCCCATGCTTTTAGAAGAAGGGACTCGCACGGCCCCAGTTAACGGGCCCGGAATAATCTGTAAGTTTGTCTTATTTTTTTCCATAAAAAAGATCCCTTCTCTTTTGCTTGGCTTTCTCCATCATCGCTTCCAAAAGTTCCCGATTATCCTGCTGCAAAGCCTCTTTCCACTTTTCTAGCTGCATCTGGAGTTTGTCAATTTCCTGCAATACAGGGTCTTTATTTAAAAGAAACAAATCACTCCAAAGTTTTCCGTTGATATCGGCCACCCGGGTAGCATCCCGGAAAGATCCGGCGATAAAATACTTGGTATCAGGGTGCATGGAATCACTATTAACGAGACTCACTGCCAGCACATGGGGTAAATCGCTGGTATAGGCAATAATACTGTCGTGTTCTTTTGCGGTAAGTCCTACCACCCGGCCACAGCCTATGGCATAGGCCATATCCCGTAAAAAAGTTTCGTGTTCGGGCCGGTTGTTCTTTCTTTTAATCACAATAAAATTGGCATTTTGGAAAATTTGCAGGGTGCTTTGGCTGTATCCCTTGCCTTCTCGGCCAGCCATCGGGTGAGTAGGAACAAAATCCATCTCCGGCCCTAGCAGCGCATCAATCTGCTCCGGGGTCGTCCCCTTAATCCCCATCACATCCGTCAGTAATACATTTTTTTTCCACTCATGCACATGTTCCCGGACAAAGGGGACAAACGCATCAGGATACATACAGCAGATAATGACATCCGCTTGTCCCAGAAGGGCTGGATTTTCATCGGCCATTTCATCAATATACATTTCATCCCGTGCCATCATGGTCACAATATGATTGGTGTCCATGCCAATAATGCGTTTGACTTTCTGGGCTTTCAGCGCCTTTGCGTAGGAGCCTCCGATAAGCCCCAAGCCTACAATGGCAAATACAGTGTCTTGCAATGTTTTCATACTGCCACCATCCTCTTTCCTTCCATGCTACCTTATTTTCTGTTTTTCCATTCTACTCTGCTGCATAAAAAAAGCAGGCCCGCAAGGAGTCTGCTCAACAGTCACATATGGACCCATTCCTTATGTCCGGAACGCCGCTCTCTTTTCGGTAGTACACCCATGAAATTGATCCCATGCAAAGTAGCCAACGCTACCATAATAGCCCTGGCTAAAAAAGTATCCATATGCAGTTTGCCCAATTTCACGAGAGCTTAGCATCGTTTTACCCGCCTTTTTTTTACAATGGAATGTGTAAAGAATACTGCTTTTCTCAAAAACTGTCAACGCTTTTTTCTTGATCCATATTTTTTTTAATAAGCTGTATCATAACTAACAACATTACAAAACCAGGGGCACATCTAGATCTTCCAGCGCATGCCCGGTGGTATCACAGAAACGAACCCGCAGGCTTCCATATTTAGGCAGACGCTTTAGGGGCAGAAAGACCACACTTTGCTGGTACAGATCTTCCCTGTCCGTCTGTGGATTTTTAGGATCCTGCAAGGCCACAGTAACATTTAACAGCCGCCCAAAGCGTTCTACTTTCGTTATGGCTAGATTTCCGTCCTTGCCATTGGTATTCATGGCGGCGTACAGGACCAATTTCCCTTTATAATCAGGGCCGGAATAGGTCCGCTGTACATCTGCCACTTTTTCTTCTCCGCGGCTAATTTTTTTGATACTCCGCACTTCGTCAGTTCCCTGCTGTTTCTCTGCTGCCGGTACAAAAGCTGTCCCTATAAATCCTGGGACCTTAGTTTCCGCATCATGTTCCCAATCCGTATGCGCCTCATTAGCCTGATACAACACTTTTCCATCTTTTACCACCCGGTCGCTGACAAATAGTTCCCCATCTGCCAGTTTCGGTGTTTCAGCTGCATAGGCAGGCGCTGTACAAGCGGCCATTACCAGCAGCATAGCCGCCATTTTTTTCATAGTCATTACCATGTGATTCATCCCTTCCCATTTTACTCTAAAGCATTGGTCTATGTTATTATACACGTTTTTTGACTTATTGGTCAGCTGGAAATTGTAACTTATTTGCATCCAGTTGCTTTTTCTTTTATAATGGGTAAAAGGTTGCAAACCATTCATTTTTTTGAGGAGGCATCGTATTATGGTGCAGCAAAAACAGCCCTATAAAGCAAAATATGCGCCCAAACAACAGCCCAATCCCCAGGATATCGCCATCGCAGATTTTCTCAGCCACGTTAAGCACAAGCTGGTGGTCATGAGCGGAAAAGGCGGTGTGGGTAAAAGCACCGTTGCTGTGGATCTGGCACTTTTACTCAGTACACGGGGCTATAAAGTAGGCCTGATGGATGTGGATCTCCATGGTCCCAGTGTCGCCGGCATGCTGGGTTACATGGATAAACGCGTACAAGTAGAAGGGGAAAAACTAATCCCGTTTCATTACAACGACAATTTGGAATTTATTTCTGCCCAAGGATTCTTGGCACAAGAAGACGATGCGCTCATCTGGAGAGGACCACTTAAAATTGGTGCCATTCGGCAGTTCATGAGTGATACCAACTGGGATCCCCTGGATTACCTGGTCATTGATTGCCCTCCTGGTACAGGGGATGAGCCACTGACGGTTATTCAAACCATTCCTGACGCCCAGGCGATTATTGTTACCACGCCCCAAAAGGTGGCGCTGGACGATGTGCGCAAATCGTTGAAATTCTGTCAACTGGGAAATATCAAAGTCCGTGGCATCATCGAAAATATGAGCGGTTTTGTTTGCCCCCACTGCGGACAGGAAGTAGATATTTTTAAATCTGGTGGCGGTAAAGCCTTGGCCGAAGAAAAAAGCTTGCCATTTTTAGGAAAAATCCCTATTGATCCCCAGGTCGTCAGTGCCGAAGACGACGGCAGCCCCCTGGAACATCTAAGCGAAGCCAGCCAAAAAGCCCTGGATACCATTGTAGATGCCATACTGGCGGCGGACAAGTAAATCGCAACAAAAAGAAGCTGTGAAGATGAGACTCTTTCTCCGCAGCTTCTTTTTCTATATCTTGCTTATTTCTTCCAGATGGCTTCTGCTTTTTTGATATTATCCTGAACGGACTTACAGCAAGACAAGAATTCTTCTTTTTCGTCGTCAGGGAGATTATATTCCATCACCTGTTCTGCGCCATCCGCCCCAATGACGGCCGGGCAGCCACAATAAATATCGTTAACTCCATATTGTCCAGAAAGATGGACACTGGCTGGCATAATTTTTTTTGCATCATGATAAACCAAGGAGGCCAGGGTTACAGCGGTAGCGGCAATTCCATATTCGGTACATTGCTTTCCTGCAAAAGTGACCCACCCGCCTTTAATGGTCCGCTCTTTGACTTCTTCTTTATCAAAAACAAAGCGGGGATCCTTTTCCATCTCTGCAAGGGGTTTACCGCCAAAACGCACCAAGGACCAGGGTACCATCTGATGGTTTCCATGCTCACCCATCATATAAGCGGTAAAGGCATGATGATCCAGCCCGGTTTGTTGGGAAATGGCACTCACTAGGCGAGAGGTATCCAGTCCCGTACCGGTGCCAAACACATGATTATACGGCAATCCGCTAAGTTTTTGAATCAAATCCGTGATGACATCACAGGGATTGGTAATATTGATAAAGATTCCCTTAAAGCCGCCGGCCATGATTTTAGGAATATATTCTTTGACCTGGGCAACGGTATAATTCATTTCATCGTCCCGATTCAGCGTATTCAGCAACAGGGTAATTTTTCCCACCGCATTAATGATTATATCGCAGTCTGCCAGTTCTTCGTAGGAGGCTATTACATAATCCACCTTGTGAGGCATGTACATCACAGCATCCATACAATCCTGCCGTTCACTTTTTGCTTTCTGTTCATTGGGATCACATAGTTTCACCACATCAGCTACCCCAGTAAGCCCCAAGGTATAGGCCACATGGGCACCCACGTGCCCCAGCCCTACAACGCCTACTATTCTCTTTTTAAAGCTCATACTAACCCAACCTTCCCTTATATTCTGTATGCTATTAATGGTGACTATAGCACCAAACTCTTACTTTGACAATAATTTTATACAGAACGAGAAAAAAATATGTTATTTTTATTTATTTCTGTTACAATCCTTACGATTAGGGTTACGAGGAAACCATCCCTTTTCCACGCGTTTTTCTTGTTGGAAGAGTTCCAGTATACTCCACAAAAAGGTCATCCCCAAAATAGCCCATAGACCACTTTCCAGAGTATCCCCTGTAAACAACGACTTCCCTAAAGAAAGTATTCCTAAAATTAAAAACAGAGGCCAGATCTTTTTAGAGAAATAATACTCTCCCTTAATGACCACTACGTGGAATACTCCAATGAGCACAAACGTAAACGCTCCCAATACCAACCCAAATGTATTCATGATAATAAAGGACCCTTCTGTTCCACAATCCGTGTACGGCGCATTTTTATATGGGTTCATCATAGCCTACTACCAGGGAAAGCACAAGTACCTTCAGGCAACTTTTTTCTCCCATTTTAGTAAAAAGGAAGAATTCACAATAACAAAGACAGAACCAGCGTTGTGCACCAAAGCGCCCCACACAGGGTTTAAGATACCAGCCACCGCAAGTCCCACTGCTAAAAAATTCAAGGTCATTGAAAAGGTCAGATTGGCTTTGATCACCTGCATCATATGCCGGGAAAGAGCAAACAAATGGGGCAATTCTTTCACGTCATCGTCCACCAGGACAATATCCGCAGCATCTACAGCAATATCCGATCCTACGCCGCCCATGGCAATGCCTACATGGGAACATTTCAAAGAAGGTGCATCATTGATACCATCCCCAATCATACACACCTTGTCCCCATCTTCTTGATAGGCTTGGATATAGTGAATTTTATCCTCTGGCATGCAAGAGGCGTGGTACTCAAAAATTCCTGCCTGTCCAGCAATTTCCCCGGCAGAACGCTCATTGTCCCCCGTAAGCAAAGTCGGAACGACCCGCAGACGTTCCAATTTTTGCACCATCGTTCCGGTTTCTTTTCTCATGGTGTCAGTCAATACCAGAAATCCTGCCAGTTTTCCATCCACGGCCGTATAGATCACGGTGCTGCCCTGAGAAAGGAAGTGGTTGGCTTTTTCCCGAACTGGTTCTGGTAAAACAATCTGTTGCGCCTGTAATAACTTCACGTTACCGGCTATAATAGCATACCCGTCCACCTTCCCACACACGCCTTGACCGGGGATCATCTGGAAATTTTCCACGTCTTTTTGCTTCCACTGTTCTTTATTCGCGCGCCGGACAATAGCCTTACCCAAAGGATGCTCAGAAGCATTTTCCACCGCAGCGGTACAGCGCAACAGTTGTATTTTGTCCATATCCCCTATGCTTACGATCTCCGTTACTTCTGGTTTCCCATAGGTAAGAGTCCCTGTTTTATCAAACATAACTCGATTGACTTGCGAAAGCCGCTCCAAGGCATCCCCTGTCCTGACCAAAAAACCGTGTTTGGTCACATTGCCAATCCCTGCCATAATCGCTGTAGGCGTTGCCAACACTAGCGCACAAGGGCAAAACACCACCAGCACCGTCACAGAGCGAATGATATCTTGGGTAAAGACATAGCATAGCCCTGCAATGGCAGCAGCTCCGATAACAACCCACACAGCCCAGCGATCCGCCAGTCCAACAATTTTAGCTTTACTGGCATCTGCGGCCTGCACCAATTGAATCATACGCTGGATGGAACTATCTTCTCCGACTTTTGTGGCTTTCATCTCAAAAGCGCCAAATTGATTTACAGTACCGGAAAAAACGTCATCCCCCGTGGTTTTATCCACAGGGAGGGATTCTCCCGTCATCACTGCCTGATTGATAGAAGTCCGCCCCTTTACAATAACACCATCCACCGCCACCGTTTCTCCCGGTTTTACAAGCAAATGATCCCCTATTTTGACCAGCGCCGCATCTACTTCCTGCTGCGTTCCATCAGGTAATAGGAGTCGTGCTGTTTGTGGTGTAAGCTGTACCAACTTTTCTATGCCGCATCAAAAGGAAATACCTGCCAGCGGGATAGACTTAGTGCCACTCCTATCCCCGCAATAACTAAAAGAATACTATCCTTTTTTGTACCGCCCTTTCCCATGAACGCTTCTATTGCATCACATACTTTTTTCATAGGACGCCGCCCTTCTTTCTATACCTATAGGGGTATCTGTATTTGTAGATTTATTATACCTATAGGGGTATTGGTTGTCAATGAAAAAAATGTGCTATACAAAAAGAAAGAAGCCGCATCTCTGCGACCTCCTTCTCTATAAAATCTTACCATTCACTTTTTTATTGCATGTTGGCAAACCGTTCCAGGGCTTTCGTGAAATTCTGGATTTCATTTTCATCCCCTTTTTCAAAGGCGTCCCTGATACAGTGCTGAATGTGCCCCTCCAGAACGATCTGTCCACATTTATTAAGCGCCGATTTAGCAGCGTTTAGCTGGGACAATACATCCTCACAAGGGACATCCTCTTCCACCATTTTATCAATAGCGTTAACCTGCCCTATGATTTTTTTTAGCCGTCTATGCAGGTTCGGTGCATCCATGCATTGTTTCATCACTCGTTCCTCCTTGGCATATACCCATATGGGTATAGTAGCTGATTTTCTTTCATCCGTCAAGGAGGCTCTATCGTATCAACCTTATTTGACATTAATCCGACCAGCAAAAATAGTTCCTGTGGATACATCCAGCGTGACTAGATCTCCATTTTCCACGGCATCCATAGCATTTTGAGCGCCCACAATGACAGGGATACCGTAGTTAATACCAATAATGGCGGCAGGAGAGGTAAATCCTCCTTCTTCGGCAATAATGCCGCCAGCCTGCGCAGCGGTAGTTCCCATTTCATTTTCCAGGGATGCCACACACAGGATCATTCCCGGCTTAAATTTCGCCAGGTCAGATTTCTTTTCTATTTTACACACAATGCCGCTGGCAGGTTTCTTTCCGATGCCCTGACCGCGCGTGATTTTTCTACCCACATTAATCACCCGAATTAAATTAGTGCTTCCTACTTTACCTACCGCTCGACCGGCGGTCACCACCACAGAATCTCCCTTATGAAGCAGCTCTGCTTTCATAGCACGATCCAAAGAATCTTCAATCAAGGCATCGGAATTGGATTCTTTACCGCCTTTTAACGGAGTGACGCCCCAATACAGTGTCATCCGCCGCAAACTTTCATCCAGAGGAGACACGGCCACTACAGGCGCTTTGGGACGATATTTTGCTACCATCCGGGCCGTATACCCGCTTTCCGTAATAGGCATAATGGCATTGGCTTCCAGTTCCTGGGCAATCTGTACTGTTGCATGACTAATGGCCGCCGTGGTCTGAATCTGTTCTCCCATGCCTTTATGCTCAAATACTTTGACATAGTCAATGGCTCTTTCCGTGCGTTTGGCAATTCGGGCCATAGTCTGCACCGCTTCTAGCGGATATTTCCCAGATGCCGTTTCCCCGCTAAGCATAATGGCATCCGTGCCATCAAAAATAGAATTGGCAACATCACTGGCTTCTGCCCGGGTGGCATGGTAATTACTGATCATACTCTCCAGCATTTGCGTTGCCGTGACCACGGGTTTTCCTAAAGCGTTGCATTTGGCTATTATTTCTTTCTGGACGATGGGTACATCTTCCATGGGGATTTCCACGCCCAAATCACCCCGAGCCACCATAATCCCATCACACACTTCCAAGATGGAATCAATATTATCCACGCCTTCTTGATTTTCAATTTTTGCCAGAATGCCCATAGGGGAACCCAGGCTTTCCAAAAGCCGCCGGATTTGCAACGCATCATGGGCATTGCGAACAAAAGAAGCAGCCACATAATCCATTCCTTGCTGTGCCGCAAAAGTAATATCCGACACGTCCGCTTCACTCAAAAAGGGCATTTTCAAGAAGGCTCCCGGTACGGCCACCCGTTTCCGGGAAGAGATTTCCCCTCCATTGGTCACAACGGTACGAATTTCTGTATCCGTGGTAGAAACCACTTCCAGGGTTTCCTTGCCATCATTTAACCAGATGGTATCCCCCTTTTTTACATCCTGAGGCAATCCCTTATAATTCACATGGGCCTTTTCCACCGTGCCTTCCACGTCTTCCGTAGTTAAGGTAAAAGGCTTCCCTTCTTCTAGCAGCACAGAATCATTCTTAAATAAGCCCAGCCGCATTTCCGGACCTTTGGTATCGGCCACATACCCGATAATACGACCGGTTTCTTTTTCTGCCTCTTTCAAAAGCTGCAGTCTTTTGGAACATTCTGCATGGGTTCCATGGGAAAAATTAAACCGGGCCAGATCCATTCCGGCATTAATCATATTGACCAAGAGCTCTTTATTATCGGTAGCTGGCCCCAATGTGCAAATAATTTTTGTTTTTTTCATAAAAAGTCCCCCTCTAAGACTTTTCTCTAAAAAAAGTCCGGACCCTATCAGCCCGGACTTTTTCCCTATGAAATTATACCTTAGGATTCCTTGAACGCTTTGATCTTATTGGTCAACAGCGGCAGAATCTTCAGGGCATCCCCAACAATACCATACTTGGAGATTTCGAACATCGGAGCATCCGGATCCTTGTTAATGCAAACAATGGTATCGGATTTGCTCATACCAGCTTTGTGCTGTACAGAACCGGAAATACCGCAGGCAAAGTAGATTTTAGGAGTTACCGTTTTACCGGACTGTCCTACCTGACGCGGATGCTCTACGAAACCTTCATCTACAGCAGCACGGCTACCACCAACGGCACCGCCTACCGCATGAGCCAGATCATACAGGAGCTTGAAGTTGTCTCTGGCTTTCATGCCACGGCCGCCGGAGCAAACAAACGGAGCGTCATCAATAGCCATTTCGCCTTCAGATACCACTTCATCCCTGCGGGTGCAGGTAACCCGATCTTCTACCTGGTTCTTCAATTTGTATTCGATGACTTCGCCTTTACGGCTAGCATCTGCTTCCGGCGCTTTAAAGGTCTTAGGACGCACGGTTCCCATTTGCGGACGGAATTCTTTGCACAAAATGGTAGCCATAATGTTACCGCCAGCAGCAGGACGGGTCCATTCAATCAAGCCATCTTCTTCTGCATTCAGTACGGTGCAGTCAGCACACAGACCAGTATTCACTCTCGCAGCAACGCGAGGGCCAAGGTCACGGCCATCGTTGGTGGCACCAATAAATACGGAAGACGGCTGGTATTCATGGATCATTTCCACAAATGCATTGGTGTACAGATCCGTGGAATAGTATTCGAATTTAGGATCTTCACAAACATAAACCAGGTCAGCGCCGTGGGCAATCAAATCCTGGGGTACATTCTTTTTATCATTAGTAATCAGTACAGCGGCCAATTGCTGATTGCATTTGTCAGCCAATTTACGGCATTCGCCAAGCAGTTCATACACAACATGAACGGGCTGGCCTTTGAAATGTTCAGCATAGACCCATAAGTTCTTTTCGTTACCGGTCTTTAAACCTTTTACCTCTGCCATTTATACCCTACCTCACTTCGTAATAATTTTATCTTCGGTCAGCTTCTTGACCAGTTTGTCAACGGCTACTTCCGGATCCTCGTCAGTAACAATAAATCTGTCGCTGACCTGGGTTACTTTCGGAGTAAAGCTCTTCATAACCTGAGTCGGAGAACCTTTTTTGCCGATGATTTCCGGGTCAATTTCCAAATCGGCAGCGGTATAGGAAGGAATCTCAGCCTTTCTGGCTTTCAGTTTACCTTTGATGCTGGCAAACCGCAGATCCTTGCTCCGCATTACAGTTACGACGCAAGGCATTTTCATGGTAAAGGTCATGGACAGATTTTCGTTATCCCGGTCTACCACAACGGTATCTCCGTCCAATTTTACTTTCAGTGCAGCGGTCACTTGCGGCAGATCCAGATGCTCAGCAATTTCCGGCCCAACTTGGGCGGTATCGCCATCAATAGCCTGACGGCCGCACAGGATCAGATCAGGAACGCCCAGATGTTTGATGGCATTGGCCAAGGCAGCAGAAGTAGCCAGCGTATCGGCACCACCGAAAGCTCTGTCACTGATCAGGATGGCTTCATCCGCACCAACTGCCAGGCAGTCCTTCAAAACATTTTCTGCTTGTTTTGGCCCCATGGAAATAACCGTTACATGAGCCCCCAGTTCATCCTTCAGTTCCAGAGCAGTCTCCAGAGCATACTGGTCATACGGGTTCATGATGTTGGTCACACCATCTCTGATAAGGGTGTTTTTTACCGGATCAATTTTCATTTCAGCGGTATCCGGCACCTGTTTTACACATACAATGATGTTCATTGCAAAGCGACCTCCTAATAATTCTTGTTGTTCAAAACCATACATTCCGATTGTAACACGGATTTCACCGGTATGCAAGGGCATTTATCAGCGTTATATTTCAGTCCCCATAATATTTTTATTATAGTAAGATAAAGATTCTTCTCTAGCGAAACGTCCCATCCCCTAGTACAAGTTCCACGGCTTCTTTAAGTCCGGGCGTATCCCGCTTTACCCAAAACCGTGGTGCTGTGCGGATCACCTTGCCCGTATCTGCTACATGAAGAAACACTGGGCTACGGCCGTGAAAGGCTGCAAAAATCCCGCTTAGCTCTTGCTGGATTGCAGTTGTATTTTTCCCTGTACCAATGGTAAGATGCACTTCTTTTTCCGGCAGACGCAGCGGTTCCACGGTATTGGCAAAAATCCGAGGTTGCTCCTCATCCAGTTTGAGTACACCTTCCACCAATACGACTTTATCTTTATCAATATTCCTGGCACAACTTACATAGGCGCGGGGAAAAACAAGTACACTCATGCTTCCACTTAAGTCTTCCAGCAAAAAGCTCGCCATGCGCTCCCCGTTTTTTGTGGACCGAACACGTAATTCGGAAATAATGCCCCCTGTCACCACTTTTCGCCCATCCACCATCTCAGGCGGCGCGCATTTTGCAAGGGGGGTCACCTGCTGCAAACTGTTCCGATAGCGTTCCAGTGGATGGCCTGTAACATAAAATCCCAATAGCTCTTTTTCTTCCCGCAGGATCTCTTCCTGGGGTATTTCTGGCAGGTCTGGAATAGAAATTGACCCTGAGGTCGTCAATTCTTCCTCCCCAAACAATCCGAGTTGTCCAGTCGCCCGATCCCGCTGCTCAGCCTGGGCCGCATCCATGGTCGCATCCATAATGGCCAGCATCTGACTGCGCCGCAGTCCAAAGCTGGAAAAACTACCGCTTTTAATTAAAGCTTCCACGACCCTCTTATTGACTTTGGTAGCATCCACCCGGCGAACAAAGTCAAAAAAGTCCTTGAAGCGTCCTCCTTTTTCCCGTTCCCGCAGGATCACGGCCACCACGGTTTCTCCCACGGTTTTAATAGCCCCCAGGCCAAAGCGGATATCCTTGCCATCCACGGCAAACCCTGCTTCACTGGTATTGATGTCCGGAGGGAGCACATGGATCCCCATATCCCGGCAAACGCCAATATACCAACTGACTTTCTCGGCCACTGTAATGACGCTGTTTAAAAATGCCGCCATATATTCCAGTGGATAATTGGCTTTTAAATACGCGGTCTGATAAGCAACCAGGGCGTAGGCAGCCGAATGGGACTTGTTAAATCCATAGCCAGCAAAGTGCTGCAGCAAGGCAAAGATTTTTTCGCCCAATTCCCGGTTTATATGGTGCAGGTTTTCGGCCCCATCCAAAAAACGTTCTTTCATGCTGTCCAGGACTTTTGCTTTCTTTTTTCCCATGGCCCGGCGCAAAATATCGGCTTCCCCCAAGGAAAAACCGCCTAAGGCGGATGCAATCTGCATTACCTGCTCCTGATACAAAATCACGCCATAGGTATCTGCTACAATGGGTTCCATCAGGGGGTGAAGCACTTGGGCAGTACGCTTGCCATGGCGCCCGGCAATAAAGTCTTCTGCCATGCCACTGCCCAAGGGGCCCGGCCGATATAAAGCCACGAGCGGAATTAAATCTTCCATCCCTACTGGATGGAGCTGTTTCATCAGCCGCGTCATTCCATCGGATTCCATCTGAAATACTGCTGCTGTATCCCCTTCCTGCAGCATGCGGCAGGTTTTTAGATCATGCAGGTCTAGGTGTTCCAGATCCACATCCACTTGCTTATTTTTTTTGATATTTTTTACCGCATCGTCCAGTACGGTCAGGGTCCGCAACCCCAATAGATCCATCTTCAAAAGGCCGAGACTTTCGGAGCGATCTTTATCGTATTGCGTGCAGATATATTCGTGCTCATCATCGCTGCTGCTGGTAATCTGCAGCGGCACATAATGGGTCAGCTCTCCCGGTGTAATGATCACACCGGCTGCATGAGTGGACGTATGCCGTGGCATGCCTTCCACTTTTTGTGCATAGCCCAGTAGCTGGGCAATATTAGGGTCACTGTCCCGCAGCTCCCGCAGTTCCTTGCTGCCGTCTAAAGCACCCTGCAGTGTCGTACCGGGCGTATTGGGAATCAATTTATTGACCTGATTGACCACGTTCAAAGGAATTTCCATGGCTCGCCCTACATCCTTAATCGCCGCCTTAGCAGCCAAGGTCCCAAAGGTAATAATCTGGGCTACATGGGTTTCCCCGTATTTTCGGGCTAAATACTCCACCACCAGATGGCGTTTTACGTAATCAATATCCGTATCAATATCCGGCATGCTTACCCGTTCCGGATTGAGGAACCGTTCGAAAATTAAATTGTATTTCAAGGGATCAATGTTGGTGATTCCTGTCAAAAAGGCTACAATACTACCAGCGGCACTACCTCTGCCAGGGCCTACCGGGATATCGTGGGTCCGGCTGTAATTAATAAAATCCCAGACAATTAGAAAATACCCGGAATACCCCATTTGCTTGATAATCCCCAGCTCGTATTCCATCCGTTTGCGGGCTGTTCCGTCATCCTGGGGATAGTGAGAAGCAAAACCCTCCTCACAAAGCTTGCGGAGATAGCCATCCATGGTCTCTCCTTCCGGCAGAGGAAATTCAGGTAGGAGCAAGTGTCCAAACTCCAATTGTACATTGCAGCGTTCTGCGATTTCCAGTGTGGTATCCAGGGCTTTCGAATCCTCTGGAAATGCTGCCTCCATTTCCTCCCGGCTTTTTAAATAGTAGGAGTCGTTATTAAATTTCATCCGTTGGGGATCCAAAAAACGAGCGTTGGTCTGGATACATAACAAAATATCCTGCCCTTCCGCATCGTCACGTTTCACATAATGCAAGTCGTTGGTCGCTACCAATTTAACATGGTGTTTTGCAGCCAAGGCATGCAGTGCCTCCCGTACCGTTCTTTCTTCCGGTAGTCCGTGATTTTGGATTTCCAAATAATAATGGTCCGGACCAAAAATATCCAGGTATTCCAACATGCATTTTTCCGCTGTTTCCAGTTCTCCCCGGAGAATATGCCGGGGAACCTCCCCGGCCACGCAGGCAGAGAGACAAATTAATCCCTCATGATACTGCTGCAGCAATTGTTTATCAATGCGAGGTTTAAAATAAAATCCTTCCACCTCTGCCACAGAAACCAGTTTCATTAAATTCTGGTAGCCAGTATTATTTTCTGCCAGCAGGATCAGGTGGTACAACTGGCTCCGCTTTTCCAGATTTTTTTCCAAATGAGAACCAGAGGTAATGTAGACTTCACAGCCGATAATGGGTTTAATTCCTTGCTTTTGGCACTCCTGATAAAATTCAATGGCTCCATACATCACGCCGTGATCCGTAATGGCAAGTGCCGGCATTCCCAGCTCCTTGGCATAGCGCACCAATTCTGGAATCCGGCAGGCCCCATCCAAGAGGCTGTACTGGGTATGTGTGTGCAAATGGACAAACTGTCGGTTCATGATGGATCTCCTCAAAAATTCGCAAAAAGACTCACCCCTACGGGTGAGCCTTCTATATTATGCATGAATAGCATCTACATGTTCCGGCAAATACATGGTCACTTCCGGAGAGATTTCCGTCTCCGTAGCGCCAATGGTATATGCCACTCCGGCCAGATAATCCTGCGCACGGGTTTTATCTTCCACTTCCAGATTGTTCAGGCAAAGCAAAAGACCTTTGCCTTCCAATAACAATTGCCCGTAGGAAACGATTTCTTCCAAGCTGCCCGGCGTACGCAGGCATAAGTTCATGGTGGGGGTGTCAAGCACCATAAGATTGCTCCGCTGCTCTTCTTGGGGCGGCTTTTTTCCAGAACGAAAATGGGCAAACATATGACACGCTCCTCCCTTTTATGGACTTACGTTTCCATTGTACATCACAGGCAGGGGAAAAGACAAGGCGGGAATTATGCCCTGGCGTTCCGTGCTCTGGTGCGAGCCCGGTCCAAACGGGAGAGAACACGTTTCCGCATCCGGATGCTCTTGGGTGTTACTTCCACGGTCTCGTCATCGTTTACATGTTCCAAAGCACCTTCCAGAGAGAAGGTTTGCGGAGGCACCAGACGAACAGCTTCATCACTGCCGGCAGCTCGCATATTGGACACATGTTTTTTCTTGCAGGGGTTCACATCCATATCATCTTCCCGGCTGTTTTCTCCTACGATCATGCCTTCGTAGACTTCTTCTCCCGGGTTAACGAACATCGTCCCTCTGGCCTGACATTTATCAATGCCGTACGCAGTGGTGGTTCCATTTTCAAATGCAACCAAGCTGCCACGGGTACGGCCCGGGATATCTCCTTTAAATTCTCCCCAGCCGGCAAATACATGGTTCATAATCCCATTGCCTTTGGTATCCGTAAGGAACTGGTTCCGGAATCCAATCAGCCCCCGTGCTGGAATCAGAAAATCCATACGGAGATAGCCAGCCATTTCCGTCATATTTTGCAATTCCGCTTTCCGAATGCCCAGGCCTTCCATCACAGCGCCCATAAAATCCTGGGGCACTTCAATGGTTAGCGCTTCCATCGGTTCCAGCAGTTTGCCATTTTGGTCTCGTTTCATAATAACGGTAGGTTTACCAACCTGCAGTTCAAACCCTTCCCGCCGCATGGCTTCAATCAATACGGATAAATGCAGTTCCCCACGGCCGCTGACCTTAAAGGTATCCGCACTTTCCGTATCTTCCACTTTCATGGAAACGTTGGTTTCCACTTCTTTGTACAGACGGTCACGCAGGTGACGGCTGGTAATAAAATTGCCTTCTCTCCCAGCAAAGGGGCTGTCGTTAACGGAAAACGTCATGGACAGCGTGGGTTCATCCACCTTAATACCGGGCAATTTTTCCGGTTGGTTCACATCGGCAATGGTATCCCCGATTTCTGCATCGGACAAACCAATCAGCGCAATAATATCCCCGGCCTGTGCTTCTGGCACTTCTGCCCGTTTCAGGCCTTCATAGGTGTATAAGCGACCAATTTTTTCGTTAGTGGTTTTCTCATCATGCATCAGGCAGATGGTTTCTCCATTGTGAATGGTCCCGCGGACTACACGGCCCACCACAATTTTACCAACGAAATTATCATGGTCCAGGGTATTCACCACCATCTGCAAGGGTGCTTCCACATCCACGTCCGGAGCGGGAATACTGTCAATAATTGTGCGAAAGAGCGGTTCCAGGTTGGTGCTTTCCTCATCCATGGAGAGTTTGGCAATGCCCTTTTTAGCAGAAGCATACACCACCGGAAAATCCAGCTGGTCGTCGCTGGCATTGAGCTCAATGAACAGATCCAGGACTTCATCCACCACTTCATCTACCCGCTGATCCGGACGGTCAATTTTATTGATCACAACCACCGGTTTCAGTTGGTGTTCTAGTGCTTTCCGCAGCACGTACTTGGTCTGGGGCATCGGGCCTTCATAAGCATCTACCAGCAGCAGAACGCCGTCCACCATATTCAAAACCCGTTCCACTTCGCCACCAAAATCAGCGTGGCCCGGTGTATCCAGGATATTAATTTTGCAGCCATCGTGAATCACAGAAGTATTTTTTGCCAGGATGGTAATGCCACGCTCCCGTTCCTGATCATTGGAGTCCATAACTCGTTCCTGGACTACCTGATTGGCACGGAAAATCCCACTTTGTTTCAGCATGGCATCCACCAGCGTGGTCTTACCATGGTCTACGTGGGCAATGATGGCAATATTACGCAAATCATTTCTAATCATATAACCCTATACCCCTCTTATTGCAGATAAATCAAGAGGATGCCCGTCAAAGAAGCATCCTCCGAATCGTTCTACCTTGATTTTGACTTATATATTATATGCTTTCTCCTATACAATGTCAAATTCTTTACGGCTTTTATCCTTGCTCTTTTTTCGCCATCTCCGGCAAGATTAGCCCGATGCCAATTAAGACCAGGGGCGTCAGGATATTCAGCGTAAATTGGAAAGTCCAGGTATCAGTTCCAGTTTGTACGCCCCGGGGGAACATCCCCATGGCACAGGCAAAGGCTGTAAAGGCAAAGCACCAGAACCCAGCCATCATACCCAGGGTCTTATTCTTAATAAAGTGATATTCCGAGACAAATTTTTCCGCATGCTTTTTCAGCATCATATAGGCAAAGAACACCCACAAATACCGCAGTGGCATACAAACCGCATTCAATCGAATCAACCAGTTGTACAAGCTGGTCATATCCCCGATGCCAAGAGCTGGTACAATCAGCAAAATGGTGACTAGGACAGCCGTTAATTTGTAGCCGGTAACAGGAACCCCATTGGCATTGATTTTGGTAAACGTCTTAGGCACAAACCGGGCATCCACGTCTGCCAGCAGGATTTTAATGGGAGCATCAATGGAAATCGCTAGCGTTGCAGCCTGTCCCAGCGCATTACAGATCGCGTAAATCACTACAAAAGCGTTACCGATCCCGTAATACTGTCCCAGTTTGGCAAAGCTGTAATAAGCGCCATTCATCATCAAATCCTTGGGAATATTGTTGTGGTCAAACATGAGTCCCATGGCAAAGGTTCCCAAAAGGGCTGTCACAGCAACCATAGTCGCCATAAAAATCATGGAAGCAGGATACTCAGAAGACGGCTTCCGCAAATTGTTTACATAAGGGCTTAACCGTTCACAGCCACCTACCGCAAAGACCAAGATTCCCAGCGTAGTCATATAATCAAAGTCAAACGTAGGCATCAGCGTATCCCAATCCAGGCTGTAGGTAAAGGTTTTAGCCGTGGTTAAGTGGGGCGCTGCTAGCGCCAAAAGGATATAGAGGATGGACATGACAAACATAAAACTTCCTGCCAATGCCCCGATGCGTTTTAGTGCTGTGACCCCTTTAGACGCATACCACAGGAAGAAGAAGAAAATAATCACCGCAATACTTTGTAGCACGATGGGACTCATCATTTTGGCCAAGGTGCCATTGCCCAAAACCGCCCACCCAAAAGCGATGAGGATATTTTGCGGTTTTTGTGCCAAGTAAGGCATGTGCACAATCCAGTAGGTCCAGCCGGCAAAATAAGCCAGTTTTGCGCCGGTTGTGGAGCGAATCCAGGAGGAAACACCCCCTTTACTGTCTTTAAAGGTCGATCCCATTTCCCCCACCATGAGTACATAAGGAATGAAATACAATGTGAACATGAGAATCCAAGAAACCACCGCCTTGAGCCCTTGGTTGGCGTATCCGTTCACAATGTTTCCAAAGCCCCACACAGAGGTAAATGTCATCAGCCCCAGGGCTTTCCAGGATAAGAGTTTGTTGCCATCACGCAAGCTTTTTTCCTTGCCTTCCATTGCCACGCCTCCTTATGAAATAGTATTGTTGATGCCATTATACCATAGGAATGTCTTTTTCAGATAGACAAAAAGCAGTATACGTCGTGCGCAAGATTTTCTTTTACAAATGCTCTACCATATATTCCACGATGGCGGCGCAATGGCGGGCCGCCTTGGCGGCAAACTGCGGATAGTTCGTTTCTTCGCTCTCATCCGCTTTATCGGAAATAGCCCGCAAGATCACAAAGGGAAGACCGTTCAGATAGGCGGCCTGGGCAATGGCGGCACCTTCCATTTCGGTGCATTCTGCAGTAAAAAATGTCTGCAATTCTTTTTTCTTTTCCGGTGTGGAAATAAACTGATCCCCGGAAATCACTTCCCCTTCCCGCACAGCGATCTCCGGTGCCACTTGTTTCACAGCTGCTACAGCGGCCTTCCGAAGTGCAGGATCGGCGAGAAACGATACGGTTCCCATTTGGGGCACTTCTCCTCTGGCATAGCCAAAATACGTAGCATCAACATCATGATAGCGGGCTGCGGTAGAAACCACAATATCCCCAATAGCAAGGGCATTGTCCAAAGACCCTGCTACGCCTGTATTCACCACGTGGGTCACCTGAAAATGATCCACCAGGATCTGCACGCATAGTGCCGCATTGACTTTGGCGATGCCACTTTGCACCACAACCACCGGCGTGGCCCCAAGCGTGCCGGCACAAAAATGCATCCGGGCACAGTCATAGGTTTCCGTAATCGTCATATGTTCTTTTAACAGGGCTACTTCCACTTCCATGGCACCGATAATTCCAATCTTCACAAGAAGTCCTTCTTTCTTTTATATTTTGGGCATAGCAAAGGGCGGTCGTTGGGGCCGCCCCTATTTTTATGTTATTTTCCCTCGGCCAGTGTCTGATTCATGATTTTCTTGTACACTTCCACGCCGGGCTGGTCATAAGCATCCACGTTAGCCAATTCCCCTTCGTAGGCAATGGACAGCATCAGAAAATAGAAAATCTGTCCCAGGAAGTATTCATCAATGCAAGGCACACGGTACAGAGCATTGAGCCGTTTATCACCGGATAGCGCCGCCTGGTTCGCTTCCATAGCCACTTCCAGGGCACGTCCCACGTCCATGCCTTCATACCGTTTGTAAACCGGTAGCGCAGGAAAAGGATTATGGGTCTTCACACGATGCTTCCGGCTCTCCACAAATAAAAATTGAACAATTTTATCCCGCCGGCCATCCTGGTGCATCTGGGTCTGGGCATGCATATCCGTCGTTCCGATGGCAACTACCGGGGTGCGGCCATAAAATACGGTGTTCCCTTCCCGGTCTTTGCGTTTCCCCAGGGATTCCGCTAGCAGCTGCACATACCATTCTCCCAGCGCCTTCAGCCGCATGGCATAGGGCATGATAATTTCAATGGTCGCTCCCAGGTATTTTGCTCCTGCGTATTTCAGCGTGGCATTAAAAAGAGCCGGATTTTCTGTCAGCACAGCACTATGACAGCATTGGTCCATATCCCGTGCGCCCTGCAAGAGTTTGTTCAAATCCATCCCTAGCACAGCGCCTACAATAAGGCCCGGTTCTGATAGCACACTAAAGCGGCCCCCCACGCCTACCGGCACGTCAAAAATTGGCCAGGCAAATTGACGGGCCAGTTGATTTAACGGTGCCTGTGCATTATTTTTATCCGTAACCACCGCTCCGCTAACGGTAAATAGCGTATCCAGACTGTTCAGTTCCTGGTAGAAATACAAAAATGCAGTAGTAGTTTCCAGCGTAGTGCCGGATTTGGAAATAGGCACCAGCAGTACTCGGTACATCCGGTGTTGCTCCTGCTGCACCTTACGAGCTGCCTCCACAAGGGAAGTTTTCATCCCTTCTAAGTCTTCCGGATCCACATTGTTCCCACTGAAATAAATCTGTGGAAGGTCTTTTTTATTGTTGGGCCAGTAGGCACTGGTACAGCAATCGTACAGTACTTTGCCGCCCAGATAAGATCCCCCTATGCCACAAAAGATCACCGCATCCGCTTCTTTCCGGGCTTTTTCCCCAAACGCTTCCAAGGCTTGAAGCAGCTCCGATGTATTGGGCGAATCTTTTCCTGGAAAAGGCAGACGAGGAAAATAAACTAGTTCCGGTGTCCCGTCCTTGGACAGATGATTTTTCGCTGCCCCGGTCTCTCGGATTTTTTCTACCGCTTCTGCTGCCGCCTGAATCCTGGGAGCCAGTTCATCCAGCATAGTCGTGGTAATCAGGCCTTCTCCCAGCATATTGGCAGCATCAAAAATAAAACCAGAAGGCAGGGTTATTTTGGTTTCCATCATAACAAATCGCTCCCCTCTTTATATTTCAGGACATTGCCATGTACTATACCCCATTCTTCTTATATTTTAGCATGGGAAAAAGAAAGGGACAACAAAAAAGGATGCCAAAAAATAGACATCCTTGTACATTCTAATTGGTGCGGTAGAGAGGAATTGAACCTCCACGGTATTGCTACCACTAGCTCCTGAAGCTAGCGCGTCTGCCAGTTCCGCCACTACCGCATGCAAGCTATGAAATTATTTGCTATCAGCGCGTTTCTAATGAGTTGGTGCGGTTGGCGGGACTTGAACCCGCATGAAGTTGCCTTCACCAGCCCCTCAAGCTGACGCGTCTGCCTTTCCGCCACAACCGCAAAGTTGTGAAAAAATCCATTTGGTGCGGACGAGAGGAATTGAACCTCCACGGTATTGCTACCACTAGCTCCTGAAGCTAGCGCGTCTGCCAGTTCCGCCACGTCCGCGTCTATGATCAACTGACAACGTCGTTATTTTAGCATAGTCCAGCGCTCCACGTCAATAGTTTTTCAAGGTTTTTTTATAAAGCTGCTGGTACCGATCCCGGTCCTGCATGACCTTCTGGACGTACACCCTGGTATCACTAAAAGGGATGGCATTCAGGTCTTTAAAATCATATCCCCAGTGATTTTCCTGCATCCATTCTTTCACGGTTCCCCGTCCCGCATTATAGGCCGCGAGAATTAAGACCTCATTGCCATGAAATTCTTCCTCCAGCTCGCTGAGATACCAACAACCAAATTTAATATTCAGTTCCGGTTTCAGCAGCATCCGGTCTTGAAAATTGGGAAAATCCGTACATTTGGCAATCCAGGCTCCCGTTTCCGGCATAATCTGCATAAGTCCTAGGGCCCCGGTTTTAGAGGTTGCGTCCGGATTAAAACCACTTTCATTTTTAATCACAGCTACAGCTAAGAAAGGATCCACCCGGTACTGGGCACTGTACAAATGGATTTCCCGGGCATAGGGCCAGTTGTACACAAAACGGCGCTGTCCTATATCCGTACGCAAGCCCAAATACGCTACCAGTATTACCACTAGCATGGCCAGGATATAGGGAAGACACCCCTTCTGTTTTTTCTTTTGTCGCCGCCGCACTTGCATGCCCAATCCCTCACAAACCATAAACAAAACGCTGTCAAATCCTGCCACCCGCTCACAGCGGACAACAGGAACCTGGCAGCGGAATTCTTTTCTTTTCATTGTATCAAAAGGAAGGGGAGACATGCAAGGCTACTTTGTTACAATATCAGGAATTTTTAAAAAGTACTTCCAGTGCCCGGTCCACCTGGGCATATAACGCCTCCAAAGAGCCGCTATTATCCAGTATCACGTCAGCATATTGCTTTTTTTTAGCAATAGGCCACTGCCGCTGCATCCGTGCCAACACCTCTTCCCGTTGCATACCGGAACGCTCCATGGCGCGCCGAATCTGTTCTTTTTCCGGAATAAAAACTAACCACACCTGATCCGTTTTTGCGTTCCAGCCGCTTTCTAACAACAGGGGCACATCTAAAATCACAACTGGATCGCTTTTATGGGCTTGCAGAAACATATCCCGTTTCCTTGCCGCTGCCCCCTGGACAATGGCATTCATCTGGCGCAAAATCTGCGGATTGTGGAAGGCCAGCTCTGCCATCTTTTTCCGATCTAGCTCTCCGTCAGGCCGCAAAATCGTTTTTCCAAAGGCTTCCGTCATTTGCAGCAAACAGGGCGACCCTTTTTGCTGCAAGGTATGGACACAGGCATCTGCATCAAAAACAGGAAGTCTTTTTTGCCGTAGATATGCACTTACCGTACTTTTTCCTGAGGCGATACCTCCCGTAAGGCCAATCACTGTCATGGCGCACCTACCTTTGGCAATGGGGGCAATACACACTGCCCCGCCCCGCTACCTTGATTTGTTTTAAGAGTGTTCCGCATTGGGGACAGGGCTCTCCCTTATGATGATACACATTTAAATAGGCAGCATTGTCCCCCATTTTACCATCCGCATCCTGGTAATTGCGGAACGTGGTGCCATGGTGCCGCAAGCCTTGTGCAATGACTTGCTTAATCGCAAACGCAAGGGTTTCCCACTCTCTTTTGCTCAGTCGATTCACCCGCCGGGTGGGGCGAATATGCGCCACAAAAAGGCTCTCATCCGCATATATATTGCCCAGGCCTGCAATTACGCTCTGGTCTAAAATAAACGATTTCACACGGGTGGTTTTTCCCTTCGCCTTTTCTCGTAAATAGGCTGCTTGCATGGCTTCTTCCATTGGTTCTGGCCCCAACATCTCATAGCCGGCATCCCGGTAGTCATCCAGTCCGATAAGTTCCACCGTACCAAATTTCCGGATATCGGAAAAATAGAGATTCTCGCCGCCGGAAAGGAAAAAAGCCATGCGGGTAAAAGGCGGCTCCTGTTCCTCTTTGGGGAGTGCCAAAAGAGCCCCCGTCATCCGCAAATGCACCAACAGGTACACGCCCATTCCCAGTTCCAGCCGCAAATATTTTCCTTTACGTCCCACGTCCACAATCTGTCGGCCAGAAATCTCCCGGCAGAAGGTTTCCACATCCGGATGGTGAACCATTTTAGGAACGTCCACCCGTACCATTTCGATTTTCTTTCCTTTTATATGGGGCAGGAGGGAGATCCGCACCTGCTCCACTTCTGGCAGTTCCGGCATCACATGCTCCTTACTTTGCTTTGGCCCAGTTTTCGCCCCAGGCTACGTCTGCCACCAGGGGCACAGCCAGTTGCACGGCATGCTCCATGGCATCTTTGACCAGTTTGGCTGCTTGCTCTTTTTCTTTATCCGTGACTTCTAGCACCAGTTCGTCATGCACCTGCAGCAGCACCCGGCTTTTTAAGCCCGCCTGCCGCAACGCGTCTTCTACTTTCAACATGGCCACTTTAATAATATCCGCTGCCGTTCCCTGGATGGGTGTATTAATCGCCGTACGTTCCGCAAAACTGCGCCGGTTAAAATTACTGCTTTTAATATCCGGCAAATAGCGGCGCCTGCCAAACAAGGTTTCTACATAGCCCAGCTCCCGTGCTTTTTGCTTTTCCCGTTCCATATAGGCTTTTACGCCGGTATAGCGGGCAAAATAATTATTGATGTATTCTGCCGCTTCACTGCGGGGCACTCCCAGTTGCCGGGCCAGCCCAAAATCACTGATCCCATAAATGATGCCGAAATTCACCGTTTTGGCCTTGCGTCGCATATAGGGCGTCACTTCTTCCAGTGGCACACCAAAAATTTCAGATGCGGTACGGGCGTGGACATCTTGCCCATGACGGAAAGAATCTAATAGCAAGGCATCTTGGGCAATGCTTGCCATTACCCGCAGTTCCACCTGGGAATAATCACAGCTTAATAGTAAATCATATCCTTTACCCGGCACAAACATTTCCCGCATCCGTCTCCCCACGTCTGTCCGGGTAGGGATATTCTGAAGATTGGGTTCCGCACTGGATAATCTTCCGGTCACCGTAGCCATTTGGTTAAAATGGGTATGGATTCGTCCCGTTTTAGGATTGAGCAGTGGTTTCAGCCCTAATAAATAGGTAGAGAGCAATTTGCTCAGCTGCCGGTATTCCAATAATGTTTCAATAAGGGGGTGCTCTCCCTGAAGGGCTTGCAGCACATTTACATCCGTAGAATACCCGGTTTTGGTCTTTTTAATAATGGGAAGCCCCAGTTTTTCAAATAAAAGCACGCCCAACTGCTTGGGAGAATTCAGGTTAAAGGATTCTCCGGCTTCTTCCCAGGCTTTTTGTTCCAAGGCCGTTACTTTTTTCTGTATTTCTTCCGTGACTTCTTCCAGCATGGCTTCATCCAACCTCACCCCGGTAAATTCCATCCGCGCCAGGTTCTCCGTCAAGGGCAGTTCCATTTCTCGATAAAGCGAAGTCAGATTTCTCTCTTGCAGTTTTTCCGTAAGCACGGGAACAAGTGCTGCCGTATCTTGGGCTGCTTCCCCGCTAGGCGCTGGCAAAAATTCCTCTGCCAAGCTTTTGATCTGATATTGGGTGGCACCCGGTTCGTACAAATAGGCCGCTAAGGACGGGTCGTCCGTAACGCCACGAAGGATTCTTCCTTCTCCCATCATATATTTGTAGAGTTCTTTAGGATCCGCCACCGCTTTTAACTGGGTTTCGGAAGACAAAAAGGCCAGCAGCGCTTCTTTAGCCACAAGGGGGACCGCAAACTGATAAATGGTTTCGTGAAATACCAGCTCCAACGTGGCTAATTCCAAATGGGGCAATGTGCCTGTCACTTGATACGAAAGAGGAACAACTATATTTTCCTGCGCAATCTTTTGAAACAGTGTTTCAGCCTGCTTTATGTCCGTAACAGCTATTTTTTCCCATGCTGTTTCTGCAGCAGGTTCGCCAAAAAGGGACATAGGATCAGCGGCAGTATTTCCTGTTTCGCTCTCTGTGCCTAACACGGCGGCGAACTTTTCCCACATGTTTTTAAATTCCAGCATGCGGAGAAATTCCCGGCTCTCCTTTGGCATCCCTTTTACAGCATAGTCTGCCAGCTTATGAGATACCGGAGCCTCCAGACAAATGGTAGCCAGTTCTTTGGACAAAAGAGCCTGGTCCTGGTTAGCCCGCAGTTTTTCTTTCAGGGATTTGCCGCTAATCTCGTCAATATGGGCCAGTACATTTTCCACGCTGTCATAGGCACAGATCAGTTTCAGTGCCGTTTTGGGACCCACGCCCGGCACCCCGGGAATATTATCACTGGCATCCCCCATAAGGCCCTTTAAATCAATGATTTGTTTCGGTTGCAACCCCTGGTATTCCTCAGCAAATTTCTTTTCATCATAAATGTCCAAGGTAGTAATGCCTTTTTTTGTAAACAGCACTTCCACATTGCTTTTGATAAGCTGCAATTCATCCCGATCCCCGGTCACCACCCGCACAGCAATGGTTTCCGGCACCGCCGCAGACAGGGTCCCGATAATATCGTCTGCTTCGTAGTTATCCACTTCCAGCGTGGGAATCCCCAGGCTGCGAAGGAGCTCCATAGAAAGGGGAAACTGTTCTTTCAGTTCAGGCGGAGTTGCCGCCCGCTGTGCTTTATAGTCCGGGAATTTCTCTGTACGAAAGGTTTTTCGGGATTTATCAAAAGCCACCAGCATATATTCCGGATGGAGTTCTCCCAATAGCTTTAACAGCATATTGCACAATCCGTACACAGCGCCTGTATTGATGCCTTGGGAGTTGGTAAATGGCGGCATGGCAAAAAATGCTCGATGCAGCAGGCTGCTGCCGTCTATTAAAAGGAATTTCTTATCCATCATGCACCGTCCTTTTGTATTCCCTGCTATTATAGCATATTCCCTTGCCTCACTGTACACTGCACGAATTGTTCTGTTTTTTACATTTCTATTTTTTTTAGTTTTGTATACTGGATTTCATATGCAATTTCTTGACTCAGTCTCCCAGAAGTGATACTATTTTTTTACATTTTCATCTGTTGTACAAGAAGAATGTACAAGGAGTGTTAGAGGAGGGCTTTTTTATGAAGTATAAGTTTGCCAAACGCATGGACCTGATGAAGGCATCCGCCGTCAGAGAAATTTTAAAGGTGACCCAGCGTCCGGATATCATTTCTTTTGCAGGAGGCCTGCCTGCCCCGGAATTGTTCCCCGTTGAAGAAATTGCCAAAGTCTGCGTAGACGTCTGCAAAGAAGAAGGCCACAAGGTGCTGCAATATGCCACTACAGAAGGCAATCCCAGCCTGCGGAGTAAGATTGCAGAACGGCAAAACCGGATTTACAAATCCAGCCTAAAGGCTGAAAACATTCTGATTACGACCGGTAGCCAGCAAAACCTAGATTTGGCCGCGAAAGTATTCCTGCAGGAAGATTCCGTGGTATTGATGGAATCACCCACCTACCTAGCTGCCATCAATGCTTTTAAACCCACCGGTTGCACCTTTAAAGAAGTCCCCTGCGATGGGGAAGGGATGATTCCGGAAGAACTGGAAAAAATTCTGGCCTCCACGCCCAACGTGCAACTGATTTACGTCATTCCGGATTTTCAGAATCCTACGGGTATTTGCTGGACCCGGGAACGCCGTGAAAAATTCATGGCACTGGTCAATAAATACGAAGTCCCTGTTCTAGAAGACAATCCCTACGGAGAACTGCGCTATGAAGGGGAAACACTGCCTTCTCTGCTAAGCATGGACACCAAAAACCTAGTGATGGGCATGGGAACCTTCTCCAAGACCTTCTGCCCTGGCCTTAGAATTGGCTGGCTGGCCGCTCCTGTAGAAATCTTGACGGAATTTGTGAAATGCAAACAAAGTTCCGATCTGCATACCTCTGCTTTTGACCAGGCCATTATCGACAAATACATGGATGAATTCAGCCTGGATGATCATGTAAAAGAAATCAATGATTTGTATCGCCATCGCCGTGACCTGATTATTCAATGTATGGAAGAAAAATTCACGGATGGCACCACCTGGACCCATCCCCACGGCGGACTGTTCCTGTGGTTGACCTTCCCCGAAGGCGTTAGCGCCCGGAAAGTCTTTGACAAATGCATTGAAAAGAAAGTTGCCGCTGTATTGGGCGAACCGTTTTATCCCAACGGGAATAACGATCACCATATGCGGGTGAACTACTCCAATATGCCCGATGAACGAATCATTGAAGGCATCAGCCGTATGGCCGAAGCGTTAAAAGAAGTCAAAGCTGGGAAATAAATACTTTGTACTACATAATAGGAGGGGCTTCCCCATAAGAAGCTCCTCCTACGTATTTATGCGTTATGTGATTTAGGAAGCCACCTCCGTAGCAATGGTAAGTGGCTCGTTTTTCTCTTTTACCCGACCATGATACACCATTCCATACACCAGATCCCGGTCCTGTTCATTCACATGCATCAAGGCACTGGGGGCAACGCCAAAGATTTCACTCAGGTCCAAGATATAATAAATTGACATACTGCTGCCGTATTTTCCCTGTTCTATCTTTGCAATGGTGCTGGGGCTGATGGTCAGTCGATTGGCCAATTCTTTTTGTGTCATTCCCAAAATATTGCGGTAGTAGGCAATCCGCGCACCGATCACCCGTGAAATGACATCCTTTTGTTGTTGATTCATGGTTGTGCTCCTCTGTATCGGTTATTTTTCGGTTCTTTGTCAAATGTTGGGGAGGACCCCAAATTCATCCTTTTCTGGTGG
>DXYB01000019.1 GCA_019416065.1 Acidaminococcus sp.
CAGAAAAGGATGAATTTGGGGTCCTCCCCAACATTTGACAAAGAACCAAAAAAAATTGTCCGTCCCTGTTTAGCTGGTAGGGACGGACAGAACAAAAAATCCATTTTTGTATTTAAATTGTAAAATTCTTGGCAGTCTTATGATTTTAAACGTCGTTGCAGTTCTGAAAGATCCTTTGCCAATTGGGAGTTCTTCCCTTTTTCTTTGCCAATTTTTTCGCATGCATGGATCACGGTACTGTGGTCCCGTCCTCCATAGGCTTCCCCAATTTTGGCGAGGGAAAGACCGGAAAGCTGCTTGGTTAAATAAAAGGCCACTTGGCGAGGCAAGACCACTTTCTTGGTACGGAGCTTACTGATAAGTTCTTCAGTCGTAAGTTGGTAATACTGGCAGACAGTTTCTTGAATTTTTTCTACGGATAAAAACGCAGGTTGTTCTGGGATATTGAGTTTTAAAAGGGCAGAACGAATGAGTTCCAGGGTAATGGGCTTTTGGGTTAAGCTGGCAAAGGCAGTGACCCGGTGATAGGCTCCTTCTAATTCCCGCACATTTTGGGTAATGGAACTGGCCAGCATCACGATGCCTGCCTGGGGTAATGCTACATGATCCTTCTGGGCAAAGCTTTGTAAAATGGCCATACGGGTTTCTAAATCCGGATGCTGGATATCTGCGGTAAGTCCAGAGCGAAAACGGCTGATCATCCGCTCTTCCAGAGCATCCAGTTCTGCCGGAGGACGGTCGCTGGAAATTACGATTTGTTTATTGGCATTTTTCAGGGCATTAAAGGTGAAGAAAAATTCTTCCTGGGTGGATTCTTTGTGTCGGAGAAACTGGATGTCATCAATGAGTAGTACGTCAATGCTCCGGTATTTTCCACGAAATTGTTCCAGCCGGTTATGTTCTACGGCTTCAATGAGTTCATTGGTAAACGTTTCGCTGGAAATATACAGCACGGTCATTTTAGGGTGCTTTTTTTGGATCTGGTTGCCAATGGCATTCATAATATGGGTCTTGCCCAGGCCGGAATCACTAAAGAGAAAAAATGGGTTATACGCCGTGGCCGGGGTATTGGCCACAGCCATGGCAGCGGCCTTGGCAAACCGGTTGGAATTGCCCACAATAAAATTTTCGAAGGTGTACTTGGGGGATAAGTTGGTAGGATAGGAAGGAGGATCGGCAAACAAATCGGCTTCGTAGGGAGATTGCTTTTTTTTGGGCATGAGGCCGCTCCTTTCTAAAAAGATGACTTTATTATACCATTTTCTTGACGAAAACTGTGGAAAAATCCTTTTTGGGCAGTGGAAAAAGAAAAACTTAAAAAGAAAAAAACATATATACTAGGGGAGTACAGACGTTATCCACAAAAAAGAAACTATGCACCGAATGTTATCCACAGCTGTGGATAACCCTTGTGGAAAAGAGCTTATGTTTGGGGAAAGAAACGGCTTTTCTCTTTACAAAGTAAGAGAATCCTGGTATAATAATTCTCATCCATGCGGGCATAGTTCATTGGTAGAATGAAAGCTTCCCAAGCTTTAGAGGTGGGTTCGATTCCCATTGCCCGCTCCATAGAAGATACAGACTGCCCCTTGGCAGTCTTTTTTGTTAATAGAAAGCTATATATGGTATAATATACGGTATTTTAAAAACTCATTGGGAGTGGGGAGGACACTATGGCAGGATATGAATTGCTCCAGAAAAAGATTTTGGCAGATGGCACAATTAAAAGTGGGGATGTACTTAAGGTGGACAGCTTTTTAAATCACCAGATTGACGTTCCGTTTATTTCCAAGTTGGGAGAACAGTTTTACACTTTGTTTAAGAAGCGTCCCATCAATAAGATCCTAACCATTGAGGCTAGCGGCATTGGGATTGCTTGTCTGACAGCCGTACATTTCCGGGTCCCAGTGGTATTTGCCAAGAAATCTGCGGGTAGTACCATGGATGCAGAAGTGTATAGTACGGATATTAAGTCCTTTACCCATGGCAAGGTTAATCACTGTATTGTTTCCAAAAAATACCTCAATGCCGGGGATCATGTGCTCATTATTGATGATTTTTTGGCTAATGGGTGTGCCGTGGCCGGGCTAATTGATCTGGTACACCAGGCCGGTGCCGAAGTGGAAGGTGTGGGCATTGCCATCGAAAAAGGCTTCCAAGGCGGCGGGGATGCCCTGCGGGAAAAAGGATATGATGTGAAAAGCTTGGCTATTATTGAAAAAATGGATGCTGCAACCGGCACCATTGTTTTCCGCTAAGGGGGGTATTATGGAAACAGAGACCATTACGGAAACGCTGGAGCGGAAGGATCCGATTTACCATTTTGACGGCAAAATTTCCCTGCAAAAGGCGGTGCCCTTTGGTTTGCAGCATGTACTGGCTATGTTTGTAGCCAATATTGCCCCCATCCTGATTGTCACTGGGACGGTAAAATTGCCAATGGAGCAGGCGGCCTCTTTGATTCAGGCCGCCATGATCATGGCGGGGATCGGTTCCCTTTTGCAGCTTTTTCCTGTATTTTTCTTGGGGAGCCGGCTTCCCATTATTATGGGGATTAGTTTTACCTTTGTGTCCACCTTTTGTGTTATCGGAGGAAAATACGGCTATGGGGCCATTTTAGGAGCTGCCCTTGTAGGTGGCTGCCTGGAAGGCTGTTTAGGCCTTGTAGCCAAATGGTGGCGGCGTTTTATTCCGCCCATTGTGTCTGCCAGCGTGGTGACATCCATCGGATTTTCCCTTTTGGGGATCGGGGCCAATTCTTTTGGCGGCGGGGTAGGCAATCCTCATTTTGGGGAAGCGCCCTACATGATTGTGGGGAGTATTACTCTTTTGGCCTGTTTGCTGTTTAATATCAAGGCTAAATCCTTTTTTAAGCAATTATCCGTTCTCTTTGGTCTAGTGGTAGGCTATATCGCTGCTTTTTTCTATGGCATGGTGGATTTGAGCCGCCTGACCACGGCGGGCGTATTTTCTCTGCCCCATCCCTTTGCCTATCCCATGGAATTTCATGCGGATGCGATTTTTTCCGTATTCCTGATTTTCTTGGTCAGTGCTACGGAAACCTTGGGAGATACCTCTGCCCTGACCGTTATGGGATTTGGGCGCAATGCCACGGATAAGGAAATTTCTGGTTCCATTGCCGTGGACGGCTTTATCAGCGCCCTGTCCAGTATTTTTGGTTGCCTGCCCATCACCTCTTTTAGCCAAAATGTAGGGCTCATTGCTATGACCCACGTGGTGAACCGGAAAGCCGTGGCCTCCGGGGCAGCCATTATGATTTTAGCTGGTCTCTTCCCAATTTTGGGTGTGCTGCTTGCGTCCCTTCCCGACGCCGTATTGGGCGGCTGTACCCTTATGATGTTTGGTTCCATTGTGGTAAGCGGTGTACGGATGCTGGGGAGTTGCGGCTACAGCCAGCGGAATATGATCATTGCTGCCTTGAGCCTTTCTATAGGGATCGGCTTTACCCAGAATCCTGCCATCTTTAAAATTTTCCCTGACCTGATGAAAAGCGTCTTTGCGGAAAATTGTGTGGCGGTGGTGTTTCTGGTGGCGGTGGTGCTGAATTTCATCCTGCCGGAAAAAATGGACTAAAAACCGTGTACAAAAACTAAAGACAATAAAAAGCAGACAGTACGCCACCTCGCATGCTGCCTGCTTTTTTGCTGCAGTATATCCTGGATTCCCGGAACATATAACTATGGTTAGCAACCTACTGTGCAATCTCCGATTTTGCTAGCAGTGGCTCAACCCCAAGATCACGATATAACTGTTCCTGCTTCTTTAGGACTTCGCCCTGTATTGGGGCTTTACCGGGCTCTGTGAAGCATTCAATGACATCAAGCTCATCAAGGAGCTCATGCATCGTGTACCGTGAAAATAATCCTGTTCTCTCCGAATTTTTCTGCTGTGCAGGCCAGTTATAGTAATAAACCGGCATCACAAATACGAGCATATCCGCTTCCCTGATAAGGGTTTTCAAAGTATTCTCATAATCATCTCTCTGCACGCACGGCCCGTCCATTCCGCAATGATTACATCCAAGACAGGGGCGTATATGCGCATGAATGACATCAAATTCAGTGATGGCATTCCCATTTTCTTCCGCTCCCCTGATGAATTCTTTTGCCAGCATATTCGAAGACCCGTTTTTGTTCCCGCTGCTTTCCAGCATCAGAATCTTCATATCAGAATTACTCCTTCCATACTTTTATGCATCCGTTGCCAGCCCGGGCACGGCGGCTTTTACAACACTTTTGTCCTGCCATGTGCCGCGCAGATAATGAATCCATGTAATGATAAAACCTGCCGAAAATCCGAAGATCATGTTCCACCACACGATTCTGTAACTAAAAGCCGGAACATAGCAGAGCGTATAGGTCGTCAGGACCCGCACGCCCAGTGCCAGCGCGGCGGTCCTTGTGATTGCGAAACCGTCTCCCGCTCCCTGAAACACACCGAACAGCGGCAGATAAACACTCTGCAGCAGAAACGCGAGCACTGTCACACGCAGATGCTGCCTGCAGTAGTATTTCGCTTCTTCTCCGATTCCGAACACGCCGATCAGCTGATCCGTGAAGATCAGGATAAATGCTGCCACAGCCAGCGTGACGATAAAGGATAGCAGGATCGTCTGTCCCGCGCCCTTCTTTGCGCGCGACACATCACCGGCACCGATATTCTGTCCGACGAATGTCGCAAGCGCCATGTAAAAACTGTTGAGCGGCATTTGTGCGTACATTTCAATACGGGAACCGACGGTAAAAGAGGCTGTCATCGCCTGACCATAACCATTGACCGCTCTCTGAATAAAGACGATGCCAAGTCCGGCGATCATCTGCTGGAGTGTGATCGGAAAGCCCATCCGGAGAACCTCACGAATGATTTTCCGATCCAGGTTAAAATCTTCTCTGCCGAAACGAAACTGCGGATACTTCCGGTACATGTAGACAAAAGCCGCCATGCAGGAGAGCGCCTGCGAAATGTCGGTTGCAATGGCAGCGCCCGCGACGCCCATATGAAAGACGGCGACAAATACAAGGTCCAGCACAATGTTTACAGCCGACGCGATCAGCAGGAAGTACATGCTCGCGATGCTGTCGCCGACACTTCGAAGCAAAGACGCCACGATATTGTACCCGAACTGAAAGATCAGCCCGAGGCAGTAAACGCGAAAATACGTGACGGCCATGTCGTAGAATCCGTCTGGAACAGCCAGCAGGTATTTTAACGCGGGGTCCGCGATGACAAGTCCTGCCGCCGTCGCGGCAAGCCCCATCAGCAGAAGAAATACGATGGATACGGTGGATGTCTTCCGCAGCTTTTCATTTTCGCCCGCACCGTAATACTGGGCGGTGAGCACCCCGGCCCCGGAAGAAAAACCGTTTGCTACTGCCAGAAATAAATAAGTCAGACTTCCTGTCGTCCCAACCGCGGAAAGCGCCGCCTCACTCGCGAAGTTCCCGACGACGATCGTGTCGACCGTGTTGTAAAGCTGCTGAAGAAGCAGCCCGACTAGAATCGGAAGGGAAAACACAGGGATCTGCTTCCAAGGCGTCCCGACTGTCATTTTCTTTTCCATGGATATACACCTCCTTACCACCAGCCGAACATGCTCTTGTCAAGATCAAGCGCTCCGATTTCCTTCATTTCTTCATCTGTCAGCGCAAAGTCCAGAATATCCCGGTTTTCCTTCATGCGTTCTGCATGCGTTGATTTCGGAATGATGACTATGCCCTGCTGGTAAAGGAAACGAAGGCCAACCTGCGCGTTGCTCTTTCCATATCTTTCTCCAATGCGCTTTAACACCGGATTCCGGAAAAAGCCGTTCTGCCCGCAGGCTAACGGTGACCAAGATTCATGAATTGTTCCATGTTCTGCCAAAAGAAAGTGCATCCTTTTCTGTTGTCGGAACACGTGTGTTTCAATCTGGTCGACCGCCGGAACGATCTCTGCTGTTTCAAGAAGACTCCTGTAATTCCTTTCAAGGAAATTCGCTACGCCGATGGCGCGCAGTTTTCCTTCCCGGTACGCATCTTCCATCGCCCGGTAGATTTCATGAAAATCACCTGTCGGCTCATGAATGAGAAGCAGGTCAATATAATCCAGATTTAAAGCCTTTAAGGAGCTGTCAATAGAAGAAACCGTGTCCCGATAACCTCTGCCACCCCAGAGCTTTGTCGTGATAAAAATTTCATTTCTCGGAATCCCTGATTCCCGGACAGCACGCCCGACTTCCCGTTCGTTAAAGTAACATTGCGCTGTATCAATAGACCGGTACCCGGCTTTCAATGCGTCTATAACACATCTTTCCGTTATCGGGGCCGGGATTTGATAAACACCATATCCGATCTGCGGCATTTCCACACCATTATTAAGTTTTACTGTATTTTCCATCTATGTACCGCCTTTCTGATACCGTTCATCTCCTGAACTGTTTACATGATAGGCTCTTTGTATTATAATGTAAAATACATATTTAATTAGGAGTTAATAATCAAATGATTATATTAAATAATAACCTGCGGCTGTTCATAACGGTGGCGGAAACGGGGAATCTCACCGAAGCGGCAAAGAAGCTGTACATCTCCCAGCCGGCTGTGAGTCAGGCAGTCAAAAAGCTGGAAGAAGAACTGGGTGTTAAACTTTTTATCCGGAACAAACGAAGCAGCCTGACTCTGACGGCTGCCGGAAAGGATATTCTCGCGCTGGCTTACCGGATGGCGGATCTGGAAAACAAAATCTATCAGCGGGCCTATGAGGAAAATCACCTGCTGGGCGGCGCGATAAAAATCGCTTCTGTGCCAATCGGAGTGTCGCTGATTCTGTCCCGCGTTCTCCCGGTATTTAAAAAGCGGTTCCCCTATGTGACGGTGGAACTGCTGGAAGGGACGCCCGCGGAAGTAAAAAACCTGCTTCTGGGTTCTCAGGCTGACCTTGGCATTACAACCTCTCCTTACATGGATCTTCAGCATGAAACGCTGATGAAAGACCGGATGGTTTCCATCCATCGGGATGAGGCCAGGGCTATTGATTTGAGAAAGGATACCTCCGATCTTGTGCTCTGCCGCGTCGCGTACGATTCTCTGATGGAGCAGTTCTCCGGTGAAAGGATCGACCTGTCACACGCGCTTGTCCTCGATGCCGCAAGCACACAGATCAATGTTATAGAAAACGGGACCGGCGAGGGCGTCATTTCAGAGCTCATGCTTTCGACCATTCCGAACGGGCTTGTGCGTGGAAAGGTTTATCCGGAAAAGGAAATTGAAATCAGTCTCACAGCCATTAATTTTGATGCGCTCACGCCCGCTGCGAAGGAAATGAAAAACATGATTCTTGAGAGAAAGCTTATCAGCTGATGTGAAACTGTCCTGCACCCCCTGAGAGCCAAATGCACCCGGTAATTTTCATTTGCACCCGGTAAAATGTCAGGCGGCAGTCAAAGCGTTAAATTGTATCAATTTCTGCAAATTGATTTCATTGCAAGCTTCCCCTGGCTGGGGAGCGATAAGGCGCACCATAACGTCAATGAGCACCCGGGGCGTAAAGTACTGCCCGGCCCCGGATTTTTTCTCGTTGGCATTTTTTTCCAAAAGGCCTTCGTACAGGTTGCCCAGACCTTCTTCTTTAGCGGAAAACCAGTCCAATTCGTCAATGGTTTTAATAATCTTTTCCAGGTTTTTGGGTTCATCAATTTTTTTTGGGCTCCGGTGTAGATATCCTGAATCTTTTTCCGATCCCCGCCGAAGCTGGTACCGGTGATTTTTACAATGGCGTCCGAGTCAATGCCCTGTTTTGTAAAAATCTCCTTGAGCAGCTGTACCACCATATCCGCATGGCGGTCGTTAGCGGCAAAAACAAGGGCCTTGCCACTTAGCTGGGGACTACTGGGGTCCAGATTCCTGGCGATTTCCGTGAGTACAACCTTGTTAAAGCCTTCTGTAATTACCTGGCGGTTAAACTGGTCCACGTCGTAGTCCACATCTTCTGTCAAAGTGGTGGTATCCAGCTTCTGGTTTTCCTGCCGGAGATTCCGTTGCAGGGCCTGGATAAGATCCGTAGGATCCACAATCCGGTCAAACTGGAACATGAGTGCAACGATCCGCTCGCCTAGCGCCCGCAGTTTGAAAAAACAGGCGTTAGGGTCCTGGTAGAGATACTGCTCTCCTTTGTGTCCCAAATCGGCCAGATCCGGGAATTTGTCCTGCAAAAACGCAAAGTTGCTGCTCATGGCTGCCGTTCCTCCTGCTCAAAAATAACTTCTTTTTATTATATCAGACTTCCCTACCCGCTATGGCAGCGTCTGTGGTATGATATAATTGAATGTATCAGATTTTATGCACTAAGGAGAAGGAAATCCCATGAAAAAAATTCTTTTTCTCACCACGGGCGGCACCTTGGCTTGCACGGTTACAGAGGAAGGGCTGACGCCGACCTTGCAGGGCAAAGAGATTCTAAAGCAGGTACCGGAACTGAAGACCCTGGGAGAAATTACGGTACAGGACCTGGCCCTTTTGGACAGCAGCAATCTGGAACCGGAGCATTGGAGCCAGTGGGCCCGTCTCATCGGGGATCATTATACGGAGTATGATGGGTTTGTCCTGACCCATGGCACGGATACCCTGGCCTATACCGCCAGCGCCCTGTCCTATATGCTGATTCATTTGGGAAAGCCGGTGGTCATTACCGGGGCCCAGGTGCCCCTGAGTCTTACTAATAGCGATGCCAGGACCAATCTGGAGCTAGCGTTTACCGTGGCAGCCAGCGGACTGCCGGGCGTCTTTGTGGCCTTTGGCAACAAAGTGATCCGCGGCAACTGCGCCAAAAAGATTTTTACCCGGAATTTTAATGCTTTCGAAAGTGTCAATGAACCGCCGGTGCTCTTTTTTACCAAAAAAGGCGTCAAAAAAAATCTCCCCAGCCGGGAAGTGGTAGGCGGTTTTCGGGTGGCAGAAAAAATGGATACCCGGGTGATGGCACTTACCATGACCCCAGGCCTAAAGCCGGATATTATCGACTATGCGGTGGAGCGGGGCTATAAAGGATTAGTATTGGAATGTTACGGTGCTGGGGGGATCAATACCGCTACCCCCAATTTTCTGCCGGCCTTCCGGCGTGCTATCAAAAAAAGCGTGCGGATTATCTGCGTCAGCCAATGTTTGTTTGATGGGGTGGATTTATCCTTGTATCCCATGGGCATTTTAGCAGCCCAGGCCGGGGTGGAATCCGGTGGTCCCATGACACTGGAAGCAGCTGTGACCAAGCTGATGTGGCGTCTGGCTAATCCAGAAGAAGAACAGGAGTAGGAGGGAGAGCTATGGCGGCATCGTATAAGGCGATTCTTTCCCAGTTCATGGATTCCTGGCAGAAGGAACGAGATAACGCCATTAAAATCTGCTTATTCGGGCAGCCAGGAGCGGGAAAAAGCAGTCTCATCAATGAACTGGCTGGGCAACGGGTGGCCCGTGTTAGTCAGGGTACGGATACTACACAAGAGGCCCAAGTGGTGGAATGCCAGGATGTAATTTACGTGGATTTACCCGGCTATGATACCAGTCGCTTTCCGGAAAATCAGTATTTCAGTAGCTTTAATCCTTTACAGTATGATTTGTTTTTGTGCGTTTTTGCTGGGAAATTGCACAAGGCGGACGTGGATTTTTTTGGAAAAGTTGCCCGCTTGGGGCGGATTTGCCTATTTGTGCGGAATAAGTCCGACGGATTGTATGATCCCTCTCTTACCAAGGAGGCGCTCCAGCAGCAGATTATAGCCGATGTCCAGAACCAGGTAGGTCCTCGGGAACAAGTGGTCTTTACCAGCTGCCGCCGCAATAAACCCGCAGCGGAGCGGGGGATTCCTGAATTGGAACGGGCCATCGGAGAGAAACTTCCCGCCGCCCAGCGGAATAAATTTTTCCGCCATGCCAAAGCCTATACGGAAACAGCGCTTCAGGCAAAACGGCTGGCGGCAGAAGCTACCCTTAAGAAATTCATGGCCCTGGCAGCAGCTAATGGGTTAAACCCGATTATGGGAATGGATGCCGCTATTGACAGCCAGATTTTAAAAAGCATGTATAAGGCGATTCGGGATTCCTTTGGGGTCAGTGAAAAAGAAGTGAAACCGGAGGGGCCCAAATCCCAGGTGGTGAAAAAACTGGCAGAGGGCGTTACCGGCGAGCGGGTAACCAAAGGACTGACCTATCTGGCAAGTCGGACTCTAAAACGGAGCATGAAAAAGGAAGCCGGGAAAAAACTGGCATCCACCCTGATTCCCGTAGTAGGCGGTGCCGCTGTTATGGGCTTTAATGCGGCTAGTCTCTGGTATTTGGGGGAAAACTATATTGGACAATGCTATGCCTATGCCAGAGAGCGGCTTTTAGCGGAACTGCAGATGGGGGCACTATGACGCGGGATGGAAAACGCATTCAGGAACAATTGCAACATATTGATGCAGAAAATGTGACCATTGTGCTGTTTGGGCAGCCAGGGGCCGGCAAAAGCAGCTTGATCAATGCCATCTGCGGGCGTCAGGCGGTTCCCGTAGGGGTGGGAACGGATACAACTAAGGAACCCTTTCTGGTGGAACACGGGGAAGCGACTTTTATTGATCTGCCCGGCTATGGTACCAAAGCCTTTCCGTGGCAGGACTTTGCCGCGCAATTCCATATTTTCCAGTATGACATGTTCCTTTGTGTTTTTTCCGATAAGCTCCACCAAGGGGATACGGAGCTGTTTAAGGAACTGCGGAAACGGGGCAAACCCTGTATCTTTGTCCGGAACAAAACAGATTTGCTCTACGAGGAAGGCAAAACCCTGAAAGAAAGTGAAACGGAGATCCGGCAGGATGTAGCCAAGCAACTGGGCACGGACCAATTTGACCTGCTCTTTGTGTGCGCCCGGCTAGATGAGAAAGAAGGCATTGATGCTTTAAATGACTGCATCTTAAAGCGGATGCCAGAAGCCCGTCGGGAAAAATATATCCTGGCGGCGGAAGCTCGCACCAAGACCCAGCTGGATGCGAAAAAACTTGCGGCCGAAAGCTATGTGCGTCGTAGCTGCACCTATGCGGCTTATAATGGGATCAACCCGATCTTTGGCGTGGATGCGGCCTTGGATCTTGTAATTTTATACCAGCTCTACAGCAATATTCGGGGTACTTTTGGAATTACAGAAGATATGATTGCCCGCAGCCAAACGGTTTCTTCTCAAAATAAAAAACTGGTGCTGCGGGGCATGAGCAAGGAAGGGATCCAGTCCATCATCAAGAGCCTGGGGCGGCGCTTTACAGCCCGCAGCTTTTTAAAAACAGTGCCCGTATTGGGGCAGGCAGCGTCCGCCCTTATCGGGTATAAGATCGTGCGGCAGGCGGGATTGGAATACATTGATGCCTGCTATCACTTGGCGCAGGAAAAACTGTTAGAAGAATTAGATGCCAAACGGAAATAAAAACGGTTGTACAACCATTGCAAATAATGGTTGTACACAGTGTAGAGGAGGAAAATCCATGGAACTGCCAGAAGCGATGGCACAGGAATTGATTGCCTTAAATGCTAAAATTTGGGACTATGCGGAATTGAAGTTTGAGGAAACCCGCTCCGCCCAGGCTATGGTAGAGGTTCTGGAACGCCATGGCTTTTCGGTGCAAAAAGGTATGGCCCATATGCCCACAGCCTATATTGCGGAATATGGCAGTGGCAAACCGGTAATTGGGATTCTGGCAGAATATGATGCCCTCTCCGGGTTATCCCAGGTGGCGGGGCTTACCGAAGAAAAACCGAGAGAGGGTTGTACCAATGGACACGGCTGTGGACATTGCCTCTTAGGAACGGCGGCTGTAGGTGCTGGGCTCTTACTGAAAGAGTATGTAGCGGCCCATCCCGGTAGCGGAACTGTGCGGGTGTACGGATGCCCAGCGGAAGAAGGGGGCAGCGGCAAAACGTACCTGGCCCGGGAAAAGGTCTTTGACGACGTGGATGCTGCGCTTACCTGGCATCCGGGAACGCAGAATGAAATTATGGTGGGATCCAATCAGGCCAATATCCAGGCAGCCTTTTCTTTTAAAGGACGGGCGGCTCATGCGGCGGCGGCCCCGCAAAATGGACGGAGCGCCTTGGATGCGGTGGAACTGATGGATATCGGCGTTAATTATATGCGGGAACATATGGCAGATTATGACCGGGTGCATTACGCGGTACTGGATACCGGCGGAGTGTCTCCCAATGTGGTACAACCTCACGCCCAAGTGTTGTATTTAATTCGTTCTAAGACCAACGCCGAAACCAAAGTGTTGTATGAGCGGGTAAAAAAGATCGCCCAGGGTGCGGCACTCATGACAGAAACAGAGTTGTCCGTCCGGTTTGATAAGGCTTGCTCCAATTTGATACCCAACAAGGTGTTGGGACAGGTTGTTTATGATGCCATGAAAACGGTGGGGACGCCCAAACGGACGGAAGCAGAAAAAGCGTATATCCGAAGTTTCCAAAAAACAGTGGGAGAAGAACGGGTGCTTACGGATCCCGGCATGGCACCCTTCCCTGATCCGGAATTGCGGCAGGAGCTAATTGCCAAGGATCCTTATGGAGAATTTCTCTTGCCGTATCAGCCCACCAATGCGGTGGTGATGGGGTCATCCGATACAGGAGACGTAAGCTATGTAACCCCTTTATGCCAATTTAGTGCGGCGTGTTTTGCTATCGGGACCACGGCGCACTCCTGGCAGTGGGTAGCCCAGGATAAGGACAGCGTAGCCCTAAAGGGATGCCTTTTTGCAGCCAAAGTACTGGCACAGGCGGCGGAAACCCTTTACCAACAGCCGGAACTTGTGCGTAAAGCTCGTGAGGAACTGAGAAAACGGCTAGGAGGACGGCCCTATAACTGCCCCATTCCAAGCGATGTTTTTCCTCGGGGCTATACAAAGGACTGAAACAAGAATTTTTACCGGGTAAAACCGGTTGAAAATATTGACACAGTCTTGTTGAACGCTTATAATTGTATGAGCTGTCAAATGATTTATTTTCTAAATAGATAGAATCATGGCATATTGAAGGCAAGGGAGGGTTAGACTGTGAAGAGAACGTTTCAGCCGAATAATCATCGGAGAAAACATACTCATGGCTTCAGAAACAGAATGAAGACGCTGGGTGGAAAACAAGTCTTGAAGAGAAGACGTGCAAAAGGCAGAAAGAGACTGTCTGCATAACCCATTGAATAGGCCGCCCCACGCGGCCTATTTTACTATCGAGGCAGGTGTAAAGGTGGAAGAAAAAACTTCCCTGCGAAAAACATACGGCCGGCAGCACCGGGTCAAAAGCCATGCTGCTTTCCAGCAGGTGTATGAAAACGGGACTTCCTATGTGGATCGCTGTGGCGTGTTCTACGTGATGGCATCCACCACGGGGAGCAGCCAGCTGGGAACGGCCGTGGGCAAACGGCTGGGACATGCCGTGCTCCGTAACAGCATCAAACGAAAAATGCGGGAAGTATTCCGGCAGCACCAGCATACGTTCCACCATCCGGTGTGTCTGGTATGGGTCGCCCGCCGACCCATTATCCATGCGCCGTATGCCGTGTACGAAAAAGTGTTTTACCGGCTGGCCAAAAAGGCTGGCCTGTTGTAGAAGCCATCATTCTCCGGAGAGGCCTATGAAACAGATTGCCATATTTTTGATCCGCGTGTATCAGCGGTGTATTTCTCCTTTTTTGGGACCCCATTGCAGGTTCATTCCCACCTGCTCCCAATATGCGTTGGAGGCGGTGGAGAAATATGGCTTCTTCAAGGGATCCTGTCTGGCTATCAAAAGAATCTTGAAATGCCATCCCTTTCACAAGGGAGGCTATGATCCTGTGCCGTAAGAGGCAAAAAGAAAAGGAGACTTATCTTGGAAATCCTAAGCTCATTTATCCAGTCGGTAGTGGCCCACATTTATGACCTGACCCGGATCATCGGAGAACCAAACTACGGGCTGGCCATCATCATCATGACTATCCTGATCAAATTGATCCTGGCTCCGCTCACTGCCAAACAGATCGCTTCTACCCGGGCCATGACCAAAATCCAACCCAAGATGAAAGAACTGCAAGCCCGCTACAAGGACGACAAGCAGATGCTGAACCAGAAGCTATCCGAATTGTACCGCCAAGAAGGGGTCAATCCTCTGGCCGGTTGTCTGCCGCTTTTGATTCAGATGCCTATTCTTATCGGGATTTTTTATGGGATTCGAGATTTCCATTACGAAGGTCCCAGCAGCTTTTTGTGGATGCAGAGCATTGCGGAGCCGGATCCGTACTATATCCTGCCTGTGCTTAGCGCCCTGACCACGTTTATTCAGAGCAAACAAACTATGCCGGCGGATACAGGAAGCAATCCCCAAGGAAAGGTTATGCTGTACTTTATGCCGCTATTTATCGGCTACATCAGCTTTAAATTCCCGGCAGGCCTGGTTTTATACTGGGTGGTTATGAATATTATGCAGATTGCCCAGCAGGCATTTCTGAACCGGAAACAATAAGAAGGGCCTCAAGGTCCATAAGGAGGCGGGAACTATGAACGTGGTGGAAAAAACAGGCAAGACCGTGGAAGAAGCAGTCGCTGCCGCCCTGGAAGAACTTGGGGTAACGCAGCAGGATGTGGACGTGGAAATTCTGGAAGAAGCCCGGCGGGGTATTTTAGGCATTGGCAGCCGGGATGCCAAAGTCCGGTTGACAGTACGAGGCACAGCCCCTGCCGAAGCAGCTGTTGCGGAAGCAGAAATGGCAGAACCTGCGCCGGAAACTACCGCAGACACGCCGGAAGAGACAGCGCAAGAAACGGATACTCCACAAGAGCAATCTTTGGATGCAGAAACTGAGCGTCAAGCCGTGGCCAGCGCCGCCAAATCTTTTTTAGAAGCCCTCTTTCAGGCCATGGAAATGGATCTTATTATTGAAAAATTTGTCAGCCACAAAGAGGATGCCATTATCCTGAAACTTCACGGCGAAGGCATCGGGGTGCTCATCGGAAAACACGGACAAACCCTGGATGCACTGCAGTATCTCACCAACCTGGCAGCCAACAAAGGCCGCAAAGGGTGGAACCGGGTCATCCTGGATGCAGAAAATTACCGGCAGCGCCGCCGCCAGACCTTGGAACGACTGGCTCAGAACCTGGCGGACCGGGTCAAGCGGACTGGACGCAAAGCCATGCTGGAGCCCATGAATCCCTACGAACGGAAGATCGTACATGTGAGTCTGCAAAACGATCCCCAGATCACCACCTATAGCGAAGGAGAAGAACCGTACCGCAAGGTGGTCATCGATTTGAAATAGCAACAAGGCAAGTACGGAGTTCCGGACCCATGTGTTCGGAACTTCCTTTTATTTTTGGAGGGAATATGGAAGATACGATTAGTGCCATTGCATCAGCACTGGGAGTGGGGGCCATTGGGGTGATCCGGCTGTCCGGATCTAGTAGCCTGTCCATTGCCCAACGCCTGTTTCGTACCACGCATCCCTTAAGCGCCAAGGATCCGCGCCGCTTGACCTATGGGCATATTGTGGATCCGGACGGACAGGTGGTGGATGAGGTGCTGGCTGTGTATATGCCCGGGCCCCATTCCTATACGGGGGAAGATGTGTGCGAGATTCAGTGCCATGGCGGCCGGGAAGCCTTGGAAGCCATTTTGGCACTGACCTTTAAAGCGGGAGCTCGTCCAGCGGAACCGGGAGAATTTACCAAGCGGGCCTTTTTAAACGGACGGTTGGATCTGGCGGAAGCAGAATCTGTGATGGATATTATTAACGCCAAAAGCCACAGTGCTCTCTTGGCTGCCAACCGGGGCCACCAAGGCGCCCTTTCCCGGAAGGTCAAGGACTTGCGGAAACGCCTGCGGGATCTGGTGGTGCAGCTGGAAGCGGTTATTGATTACCCGGAAGAAGATTTGGAAGACGTGACCTACGGCCAGGCCGAACATATCCTGCAAGAAAGTCAAAGCGCCCTTATGCAGCTGCTCCAAAACGGCACGGCTGGGCGCGTCCTCCGGGAAGGCCTTCGCATTGCCATTGTAGGCCGGCCCAATGTGGGCAAATCCAGTTTGCTTAATAGCCTGCTCCAGACGGATCGGGCCATTGTCAGCAATATTCCAGGCACGACCCGGGATATCATTGAAGAACAGATGACACTGGGCGGAATTCCCTTGGTGCTGGTGGATACGGCGGGGCTGCGGGAAACAGAGGATACCGTAGAAAAAATTGGGGTAGAGCGGAGTAAAGCAGCCTTAGAAGAGGCCCAGTTGGCCCTGGTAGTGCTGGATGGTTCCCAGGTGCTTTCCCCAGAAGATAAGGAGCTGCTTACCGCCGTGGCACAGCGGCCCCATCTGGTACTGCTCAATAAGGCAGATCTTCCGTTACAAGTGACTCCAGAGCAATTGCAGCAGCAATATGGTGCAGGAGCCGTTCAAGTACTCTCTGCCAAAACAGGGCAGGGGCTGGAACAGGTGGCAACGTGGCTGCAGGATTTTGTCTACGGCAGCGGCAGCGACAGCGAAACGGGCAGCATTACCCAGAATGCCCGGCAGCAGCATTTACTGGAAACAGCGCTGCAAAGTGTGGAAGAAGCGTTACAGGGTGCCATACAACGGTTGCCCTATGATTGTCTTACCATTGATCTCACCCAGGCACTCCACGATTTAGGAGAGATTACCGGGGAAGAGGTACCGGATGAAATTATTGATCAAATATTTGCCCAGTTCTGTGTGGGCAAATAAGGCAGGAGGCATGCGATGATCGTTGTGGATCATTATGATGTAGTGGTAGTGGGTGCCGGCCATGCGGGATGCGAAGCGGCCCTGGCAGCCGCCAGATTGGGGCAGAAAACCCTTTTAGCGACGCTTAGCATGGACAATATTGCCCTGATGCCTTGTAATCCCTCTGTAGGCGGACCGGCCAAAGGCCATTTGCTGCGGGAAATCGACGCCATGGGCGGGCAGATGGGCCTTGTAGCCGATGCGGCATGTATCCAGATGCGGATGCTCAATACGGGCAAAGGCTACGCGGTGCAGGCACTACGAGCACAGGATGACAAGGTGCAATACCACACCTTGATGAAAGAAGTGGTGGAAAACCAGGAAAATCTGGATGTAAAGCAGCTGATGATTGATAAGCTGCTGCTAAAAAACGGCGCCGTACAGGGGGTAGAAGCAGAGACAGGGGAAGTCTTCGAGGCAGATTGCGTGATCCTGTGTACCGGGACCTACCTTAGAGGAAAGATTCTCTACGGAGAAGTAGCCTATATGTCCGGGCCCATTGGGCAGCGTTCGGCCATGAAACTTACCGGTTCCCTTCAGGAAGTGGGACTGAAACTCATGCGGTTTAAGACCGGAACCCCTGCTCGGGTGGACGCCCGGAGTTTGGATTATAGCCGGATGGAGCCCCAGTACGGAGACGAGCGGGTACGGAATTTTTCCTTTATGAGCCAGATTACCAGTCGTCTCCAGGTGCCCTGCTATTTGACCTACACCAATCCCCGGACCCATCAGATCATCCGAGACAATTTAAACCGCAGCTGCATGTTTAACGGAGCCATTGAAGGGGTAGGCCCCCGGTATTGCCCCAGCATTGAGGCCAAAATTGTCCGGTTTGCGGATAAGGACCAGCATCAGCTGTTTTTGGAACCGGAAGGGCTACGCACCAATGAGGTGTATGTGCAGGGCATGAGTTCCTCCCTACCGGCGGAAATTCAGGTGGCCTTTATGCAGACGATCCCCGGATTGGAACACTGTAAAATGATGCGGGCTGGCTATGCCATTGAATATGACTGCCTGGATCCCTTACAGCTGCAGGCTAGCCTGGAACATAAACAGATCAGCGGTCTCTTTAGTGCCGGTCAGAGCAACGGTACCAGCGGTTATGAGGAAGCGGCGGCTCAGGGGCTCATTGCCGGAATCAATGCGGCCCGTAAACTCCAGGGGAAAAAGCCCCTTATTTTAAAACGCAGCGATGCCTATATTGGCGTCTTGATTGATGACCTGGTGACCAAGGGAACCCTGGAACCTTACCGGATGATGACCAGCCGGGCGGAGTATCGGCTGCTGCTGCGCCAGGATAATGCGGACCTGCGCCTTACCCAAATGGGGCGGGATGTAGGACTGGTGGATGATGCCCGCTATGCGGCCTTTACAAAAAAACGGGACAGCATAGAGCGTACCTTGTTCCAACTGGGAAAAATCAATCTGCCGCCTTCGGATGCGGTGCAACAAAAATTGGTTGCCCTAGGGTCTACGCCGCTGCGCTCTTCCATCAACATGCTGGAACTTTTGCGCCGCCCGGAATTGCACTATGAAAAAATGGCCAAGGCCTTTGCCCTGCCAGAGCTCCCTGTGGATACGGCGGAACAGATTGATGTGCAGGTAAAATACGAGGGCTATATCCAAAAACAGAAACAGGAAGTGGCACGGGCCCTCAAATTGGAAAATAAGCTCTTGCCGGATGCTATTGACTATACCCAGCTCCATGAGCTATCCAGTGAAGCCATGGAAAAACTCAGCAAACAGCGGCCGGTATCCATCGGCCAAGCCAGCCGCATCTCCGGCGTATCCCCGGCGGATGTGAGCGTGCTCATGGTGTATTTGGAAGCCCAGCGCAGAAAGGGAGAAGCGGTATGAGTTTTCAGGCAACGCTGCAACAGGCGGCGGACCAAGCAGGGTATCCGTTAACAGAGTCCCAATTGGCACAATTTACCCAGTATGCCACCCAGCTCTTGGAAACCAATAAAAGCCTGAACCTTACGGCGATTACGGATCCGGATGAAGTGGCACTGAAACACATGGTGGATTCCCTGTTGGTATATAATCCGGAGCATTTCCATAACAAGACGGTGGTGGATGTGGGAACGGGCGCCGGCTTTCCCGGCCTACCCCTAAAGCTCTACGATCCAACCATGCGCCTTACTTTAATTGACGCCCTGCAAAAGCGGCTACATTTTTTAGAAGGGGTGGTGACCTCTTTGGAATTAGAGCAGGTGCGCCTGCTGCATGCCCGGGCAGAAGATGCAGGACGGGATCCGAAGCTTAGGGAAGTCTTTGATACAGCCGTTTCCCGGGCGGTGGCGGCGCTGCCTGTTTTGTGTGAGTACTGTTTGCCACTGGTACGGGTCGGGGGCGTCTGTTATGCTTTAAAAGGCAGTAAGGGACCGGAAGAGGTGGAAGCGGCCCGGCATGCCGTCCAGGTACTGGGCGGGAAAATTACGGACGTGCGGACCGTTTCTCTGCCCGGACTAGGAGACCCGCGGACACTGATTACCATTACAAAGATCCGCCCTACCCCTAAACCGTATCCCCGGAAGGCGGGAACCGCTGCCAAACGGCCTTTGTAAATTTCCTTCCTGTTCACAGCTTCTTCATGACTCCATGCTACAATACAATCCAGTGGAGAAATTGTATACGAGGAGGCGACGTATGAAGAAAAAAATCGTGGCGGCCATGCTGGCTGCCTATATGATGGGGCTGGGAACTCGTGCCCTTCCGGCCCAGGCATTTGATTTTGGCAGTATTTTAAAGCTGGGCGGTATTGGCTATCTGGTCAGCCAGTTCGGCGATGCCATTAACACCTTTGTGAACAAACTCACTTTGCAAAAAGGAGTGGGAACCAACTATGCTACAAAGGTTGTACCCATTTTAAGTATGGGCAGCGGCGGCTATATAGGAGCTGCCCAGGTCGTAGGTCCTAAAGCAAAGGTGGACCAGGTCAAGGCGGTGGGGCAGCTAGAAGCCAGCTTTGCCAAGGTGGCCCGGGTGAAAGCCATGATCCCGTTGGATGCGGACAGCATTACCAATATCAATCGAGTAGAAGGGGTGGGCATCGGCGCTATCATTGATTTCAAATTGTAGAAATACCCCGCAGGGGTAATGTTTCACGTGAAACATTACCCCTGTTTTTCTTTAGATAAAAAGTGTGAAACACGCATGAATACAGGTGTTTCACACTTTTTATAATTCATGTTTTCGCGAAACGTGACCGTGAAATTCCACCAAAAATATGCTACAATGAAATAAAATCATTGTGAGGTAAAGGAGCCGATTGCATGACGGAACAAACCATTGCGATTCCCCTTCAGAAATTGCGCCCCAATCCGTATCAGCCACGGAAAATTTTTGATCCCCACGTCCTGGATGAACTAGCAGCCTCTATCCGGCAGCAGGGCATCATCCAACCTTTGATTGTTCGCAAAAAGGACGATCATTATGAAATCGTGGCTGGGGAACGGCGCTGGCGTGCGGCAAGAGAAGCCGGCCTCACGGAAGTACCGGCGGTGATCCGGGCGTATGACGAGGCAGGCATGATGGAAGTGGCCCTGATGGAGAACATGCAGCGCCATGACCTGGATCCACTGGAAGAGGCCCGGGGCATCCAATCTCTCATCCAGGCCCTGCACCTAAGCCAGGAAGAAGCAGCGAAAAAACTAGGAAAGAGTCGTGCCTATGTGGCAAATGCCTTACGCCTGCTTCAGTTGCCACTGGAAGTGGCGGATCTGGTAGCAGAACGCAAGCTGAGTGTGGGACAAGTGCGGCCACTCCTTAGCCTGAAACGACCGGAAACGGTGATCCGTCTGGCACGGCTGGCATTGCGGGAACACTGGTCCGCGCGGATTATCGAAGAGGCGGTGAAAGCATCCAAACAGGGGATTAACTTTCATGTGCTGACCAAAACGGAAAAGACCCTGTTAAAAGTGAAGGACAGCCGTGCCAAAAAGTCCTATTCCTCTACAGAACAAAAACTATCCCTTTATGAAAGGGACTTCCAAGAAAGATTGACGCAATATCTAGCTACTAAAGTGCGGGTTCTGCCGGATGCAAGTAAGGCGGGAGGACAAATTGTGATCTCCTATTACAATGCGGACGATCTAGAGCGGGTGGCAGAGCTGTTGGAACAAAAACAGGAAACGATAAAGAAAGGAAAAAAGGCCACAGGGACTTTTACGGTGTAAGGGATCATGAGTGGAATCGGAACCATTGTAAATGCCGTTGCCATTGCGGGATGCGGAACCCTGGGGGTGTTTGTAGGCCGGGGGATCCAAAAGAAATACCAGGAAACTATCCTGTACGGACTGGCCTTGTGCGTTATGTTACTGGGACTACAGATGGCCTTTAAGGGACAACGAATTCTTTTAACCATTGTCAGTCTGGTATTGGGATCTCTGTCAGGGGAAGCTCTGGACTTGGAGGGGAAGATGGAGCAGGCAGGCCGCTGGCTTTCTCATAAGGTGGAACGGGGCGGCGGGGACGTTGCGGCCCAGCAGGCATTTACCAAGGGGTTTTTGGATGCCAGTCTAATTTATTGTGTGGGGGCCATGGCCATTGTGGGATCCATTCAGGATGGGCTCACAGGCGATCCCACCATCCTCTATACCAAGGCCATGATTGACGGTCTGACCGCCATTATGTATGCGGCCAATATGGGCATCGGTGTAGCATTTGCCGCCTTGCCTGTGCTGCTCTACCAGGGAGTAATAACCCTTTTGGCTGGACTCTTGGGTCCCTATGTGACGGATGCCGTGCTGCAGGAGATTTCCGCCAGCGGAGGGCTTATGATCCTGGGAATCGGCATGAATATGGCCGGGCTTACAAAAATCCGGGTAGGAAATATGCTTCCCGGTCTATTGGTAGCGGCCTTGGCCGCCAGGCTGTTTGGCTAAAAAGCCCCTTGCATCTTTACGGATAAAGAGGTATAATATTTTGCGTCGGGATTATAGCTCAGTTGGTTAGAGCGCATCGCTCACATCGATGAGGTCTACGGTTCGAATCCGCATAATCCCACCAATTGTATACTATGGCCGCCTACGGGCGGTCTTTTTTGTTGCTGAGATATATATACAAAGGTTGTATTAGGAAAATTTTAGCTCCGATTGCATTAGAATATACTTTAGAGTATAATACTTATGAGTATAATACTCTAAAGTATATTGAAAGGAGAATAGCCTGGTGATTGGAAGAGAGCAGGAAATGAAGGTATTGGAACAGTGCTACCAAATGGAAGGATTTCAGTTCCTGGTTATGTATGGTCGGCGCCGAGTGGGTAAGACGACAATCCTCCAGGAATTTGCCAAGCAGCATCGGTGTATTTTTTTCTCTGCCCAAGAAAAAAATGATGCCCTAAATTTACGGGACTTTTCCGAACAAGTACAGTCGTTTTTTATAGGGAGTTTTCTGAGCCCCTTTGAGAATTGGGAAAAGGCCCTGGATTTTATTTCCGAGCAGGGAAAAAACGACGAAAAAATTGTTCTACTCATTGATGAGTTTCCTTTTTTGGCGGGGCAAAACCCCTCTATCAAAAGCATCTTCCAGCATGTGATTGACCATGCCTGGCAGTACAAGAATATTTTTTTGGTTTTGTGCGGATCCAGTGTTAGTTTTATGGTCAATGAAATTATGGGATATAAAAGTCCGCTGTATGGACGTATCACGGGGCAGATGGAGGTAGTCCCCTTTGCTTATTATGAGGCGGCAGAATTTTTCCCCAACTGGTCCCGGGAAAATCAACTGTTAGCCTATGGGATTCTGGGAGGTATTCCCCGCTATTTACAGACCTTCCAAGAAAATCTTTCGTTAGAGGAAAATCTGGCGGCTAAAATTTTGTCGCCCAATGCGTTTTTGCACGATGAACCACAAATGCTGCTTCGGATGGAACTGCGGGAACCGGGCATCTATAACAGTATTCTGGAAGCCATTGCTAATGGGGCCAATACGGTCAGCCGGATCGGGAACAGGATCCAGGAAAACCGGGAGAAATGTAGCAAATATCTGCAGGTTTTGCAAACCATGCGATTGGTACAACGGTTGGTTCCTTGCGGGGAGCCTGCAAAAAGTAAAAAAGGGATTTATGTGCTCACGGACTTTTTTTATACGTTCTGGTATCGTTTTGTGTTTACCCGGGAAAATTACAACCTGTTATTGGGAAATCAGGCTGCCGCTAGGGAGATCATGACACACATTCCCGAGTATATGGGGGCTGCATTTGAAACAATTTGCCAGCAGTATCTTGTGCGACAGGCCAAACGAGGAAAGCTCCCGTTTATTCCGGCCAAGCTGGGAAAATGGTGGGGAAATAATCCCGTACTAAAACAACAGGATGATGTGGACATTTTGGGATTAGATACGACGGGTACAGAGGGGATTTTTTGCGAATGTAAATATCGCAGTCGGCCCATGCCTATGGAGGAGTATAATGACCTTATGCAAGCTGCTGCCGCTTTTCCTCAGGTGACCAAACGGCATTTTCTCTTTTTCAGTCGCTCGGGATATACGAAGCCTGTTATAGAGCGAGCGCACAAGGAAGGGGCTATCTTGCTGGGCATAACGGACCTTTATAAATAAACAACTTTAGTTGTACAAAGTTTGCTTTATGGTTGTTTTACAACAAACAGGAAGGAGTTATAGCATGCAGCTAGAAGAAAAAAGAGAGTTTGCTTCGCCTTTTACCGGGATCCTTTGTCCCATTGGGGAAGCTCCGGATCCGGTATTTGCTGGTAAAATGATGGGAGACGGCTTTTTTGTCTTGCCAGAGGACGGGGCGGTTGTGGCGCCCGAAGCTAGCACGGTGGATACGGTAATGGATACCAAACATGCCTTAGGGCTTACGACCTTGGATGGGGTGGAATACCTGCTGCACATAGGAATTGATACGGTGAAACTCCAAGGAGAAGGATTTACCGTTTTTGTGAAGCCTGGCCAAGAGGTTAAGAAAGGAGATAAACTCCTGGTATTTGACCCTGCCTATCTAAAAGCACACGCGCCCAGTGATGCTTGCTTATGTGTGTTTCCATCTTTAGCCGAGGGAAAGGTAGTCTGTCTCAATGGGGGCGCTCATTGTAAAATTCATGCGCTGGATGTAGCGGTGCGATTTTAAGCAGGAGAACAAGGAAGGAAACAAAATGAAACAGTATGTGGTGGATGCGTTTACGGACCAGATTTTTCACGGCAATCAAGCGGCGGTATGCGTGCTGGATACGTGGCTGCCGGACGAACTCATGCGCAGCATGGCAAGAGAAAACAATTTTTCCGAGACAGCGTTTACCGTGAAGACAGCAAATGGCTATGATCTCCGGTGGTTTACTCCTGGAGGGGAAATTGAACTGTGCGGACATGCCACCTTAGGGACGTCCTATGTGCTCTTTAGGTACTATGAACCCAATGCAGAAGAAATTGTATTCCATACGCTAAGCGGCGATCTTTTTGTACGGAGAGATAAGGAGTATCTCGTCATGGATTTTCCGGCCCTTCCCCATAACGAAGTTCCCGTAACGCCGCTCATGGCGGAAGCCTTTGGTGTGGTACCGGAAAAAGCCTACCTGGCTGATCGACTGCTTTTAGTGTATACCGACGAGCAGGTTATCCGGCAGATGGTGCCTGATTTTGCCAAGGTTGCCAAGCTGGATCCCCATGGTGTTACGGTGACGGCACCGGGAAAAGAGTATGATTGTGTGTCCCGCTATTTTGCCCCCAATTTAAAAATTAATGAAGACCCTGTTACCGGTTCGGCCCACTGTATGTTGGCCCCTTATTGGGGAGAGCAGCTGGGTAAGACCACCATTCGTGCCTATCAGGCTTCTGCCCGTGGCGGGGAACTTTTGTGTGAAGTGAAGGGAGAGCGCGTGGTGCTAAAAGGCAAAGCCGTGCTGTATCTGGTGGGGGACGTGTATCTCTAAAATTGCATGATTTCATAAGAACAGCACTTCCGGTCTGTGAAAGCCTGGAAGTGCTGTAAATGTTGTATAGAGCATGCAACCCTTGTATAAATGGGAACGGTAGATTAATTCTGGTTGGATTTTTCCTGCGGCGGGCAGAATAAATCCAACTGAACCATAATACAAGTAAATAACAGTAGTAATACAGGATAGAATGCATAGTTGATAATATCCAGGTATGTACATCCACCGTACTGCTGCACCAGTAAACAACCGCTGTCATGAGGTACCACCATGAGGATGGCGCAGGAAAAGATACTGAGTAAGGTGGCTAATTTAGTGGGAGATACCTGGTATTTGTGACCTAATTCTTTAGCAACCGGGGCGCTAATTAGAGCGGCAACAGCATTATTTAAGGTTGTGCCAGAAATGGCCATAACCAAAAGGCCAATAATATATTGGCAGGACCGTTTGCTTTTAATATGTTTTTGCGCTGTGTTGACAAGCCATTGGATACCCCCATAATACCGGACCAGTGCCATCATACCAGATACTAGGGTGGCAAATACGGCCAACCAAAACATGTTTTCCATCCCGGCTCCCATAGCCATGGCCCAGTCAAAAAATCCAATACTGCCGATGCCAAGACCGATTACCAAAGAAAGTAGACTTCCCAAAGCCAGTACGAGAATTACGTCCAGCCCGGCTACCGCCAAAACCAATACGGCAATATAGGGCAAAATGGTTAGAAGATTATAGCTCCCCGTCGCCTCCATCATAGGGGCGGCTGTGTGCTGCAAGCTGAGCACCGTATATAGAATTATAGCTAGAATACCGGCTGGTAAAGCAATTTTACAGTTCATTAAGAATTTTTCTCGGGTGTCGGCATCTACGCCACGGACAGAGATGATGGTTGTGTCGGAAATCATGGACAGGTTATCTCCAAAATAGGCCCCGGCGATGGCGGCTGCCCCAGCCATTCCGATGTCCACGCCTGCTCCTTTAGCCATGGACATGGCAATAGGGATCATCGTAACTTGAGTCCCCATGGATGTTCCTGTACAAGTGGAAAGCAGGCAGCAAATCAGGAAAATACCGGGTACAATAAACTGGGTGGGAATTAAAGTTACCCCCAGATTGACTAAGGAGGCTTCCCCTCCAATGGCGGACGTGGCTTTGGCAAAACCGCCTGCTAAAAGAACGATAATTCCCAGCAACATAACACCGGAAGCCCCGGCGCCTTCTAGATAAATGTCTACTTTTTCAGAAAATTTTCTGTGGGGCTCAAAAAAGACTAACCCTAAAATAATGCCAATGACTACAGCCACATACCGGGGCATAAAGTTAAAGGGAGATTTAAGTCCCATGATGGTAAAAACGATACCACATCCTAAATATAATCCGAGAAAAATGATGACAGGTAGTAACGCTTTCCCACCGTACGAATTTTCAGCCTGTTTCATGATAATTTGCTCCTGTTTTTCCAGGTAGATAGTTCTTAAATCTATCTGCACCTTTAGTTTTAGTACACACTGTTTGACTGGGGTTGTATGAAAGAAGGTTTAAGCCTTCAAATTTGTTATGACCCGATTAACTGCTTCCTGAATTAATGCTGGATCCGTTGCTAGATTCCAACGAATGAAGCCTTGATACTTCTCTCCAAACCATTCTCCGTAATCCACACCCAATTTGCATTGCTTCTGTACAAATTTCTGGGTGTTTTCTGGTTTTACATAAGCTCGTAGATCCAACATGACCAGATATGTACCTTCCAGGGCGCAAACAGTCAGATCTGGAAGCTCTCTAGCAAAGGTTTGCTTTACAAATAAATAGTTTTGGCGAATGACGTGAAGCAGACCTTCCAACCAATCTTCCCCATGACGATAGGCAGCCTCTGTAGCTAGCATGCCCATAATAGATACCTCTGTGCGGTTCATGCCGCTGGCAAAGGCGTCATAGCGTTTGCGCAACATTGGATCAGGGATAATGATATGGGAATGGATCAGAGTGGCTAGATTGAATGTTTTGGTAGCTGAATTTAGTACAACCAGGTTGTTTTTATAACGACCTTCTTTAACAGACAAGGCAGATAGAAATGGCTTGGCGCCTGTTATTAAATCTTGGTGAATTTCATCACTTACTACTAACACATGGTATTTTTCGCATAATGCTAAGATCTGATCCAGCTCCTCTTCGCTCCAGACCCGTCCCATGGGATTTTGCGGAGAACATTGGATGAACAGTTTGACATGCTTTGCGACAATAGCTTTTTCGATGGCAACATAGTCCATAGTGCAATAGCCATCTTTATACTGTAAAGGAACTTTGACCAAAGTACGCTTGTTATTGGTCACTACATTGTGGAAGGGATAATAGACAGGGGTGAGAATCATGCAAGCATCGCCAGGTTCTGTGAAAGCCGCAATTGCCCATGCTATACCGGTAACGCACCCTGTAGAAAAACGAATCCAGTCCTTTTGCAGTTCGCAGTGATGTCGCCGCTTCATCCAGGAAAAAAATGCCTCATAATAGGAGTCTGGTACAAAACTATAACCGAATACACCATGTTTTGCCCTTTTGATGAGTGCATCCGTTACAGCTTCCGGCGTGCGAAATTCCATATCTGCAATCCAAAGCGGGAGCAAGTCAGATTCCCCAAATTTTTCTTTCAGGCCGTCCCATTTGCTACAACTAGTCCCCTGTCGAGTAACCAGATAGTTTTTCACAAAAGTTTTTGCATCCATGTCCAGGTCCTCCCTTGTTATTTTTAACGCGAGTCCAATCTATCTTTTTGTAAAATTGAGATAATTTCGTTTTCTGTGGTACCATTTACTTGTATTATAGAAAAGTGTGCTGAGAGAGTCAAAAACCGCCTTGTTTCCTAATAAGAAAATAATTGTGCTTATAAATTTCCTCTTAGTAGAAAAATGGCAAAAAAATATGATATGATGAAGAAACAGAGTTGGAAAGCAGCGTTAAAATGAATTTGTGGATTATCAGGAAACTTGAAAAGGACGTGAAGAGATGTCTGTTGGTGAAGAAATCGGAAAGAAAATTACGGCCTTTCGTAAAGCCAGACATTTAACGTTAGAGGCTTTGGCGAAAAAAGTCTGTAAGAGCAAATCCACTTTGTCCAAATATGAAAAAGGCAATATTGTACTGGATTTGGAAAGTCTTTATGAGATTGCAAAAGCCCTTCATGTTCGTGTGGATCAGTTACTATGCCCTCAGCCAGAACTCTTGCGGGAAGAGGAACAAAGAGAAGATATTCCTGCTTTTTTTAAGGGGCTTTACCGGTTTTATGGATATTTGTACGATGGCAGGGCAGGTCATTTGATTCGCTGTGTTTTCGATGGAATTACGCCGGTGGAATCCCATCGGTTTAAAGTGATGATGTACATGAATTTCCAAGATTTTGCTCGGTATCAGGATTGCGAAAATTCTTACGAAGGGTTTATGGAGCATTATGATGCTTTAACCCATATTATCCTGACTAATCAGGAAACGGCCATGGAACAAGCTAGTTTACAGGTATTAGCCTCTTACCTTGATTCACCCGTGAAATGGGGGCTTTTTAATGGCTTTTCTTCTAGACCTATGATGCCTATTGCAGTAAAAATGTTGCTCGCTAAGCAGCCATTGAAAGAAGATGAAAACTTGCAAAAAGCGTTGAAAGTCAGTAGAGAAGATATTCGATTATTGAAATTATATAATATGTTTTCTGTTACGTGAGTTTCCTAGGAATCACTTTTTAACGTAGAAGAAAGAAAAAAATAAAAAACCATTCAAGGGACAGAAAAATCATCCCTAAAATTTCACTTAAAGAAACTTTTCGACAAAATAATTTTCTTTTCAAGAAACCTGCCCAGATTTGTCAGATAAAGCTTTTCTTGTTACAGTAGAAGCATCCAAAGCAAATGATTTCTGCAAATACAGTTGGCAGTTCTTGGAAAGGAGAGATTTTTATGCACTACAATTTTGATGAAGTAGTCAATCGGTACCATACCAATGCCTTAAATACCGACGGATTCCGTGGCTATATTTTCCACGATTTTAAAGGTGAAAAGATTTTTCCCTTTAAAGATAATGAATTTGTTCGGATGTGGGTTGCTGATATGGAATTTGCTATGTGTCCAGAGATTATTAAGGCCATTAAGGACCGGGCCGATAAACGGATTATAGGATACAGCCAGGTTTTTGAGCCGGACTTCTATGCGGCCTATAATGCCTGGAATCAGAAAATGTATGGTTGGAGCTATCCCAAAGAGGAAATCTGTTTTTCCCTGGGTATCATTCCAGCTCTTTATGCGTTAACAAATATTCTATTAAGCAATCATGACAAAGCCATTGTAAATACACCCGCCTATGGCTATTTTCAGCATCCTTTGGATTATAATCATAAGCAGGCGATTCATAATAAACTGGTGAAAGATGATGCTGGCCGCTGGTCTATTGACTTTGAGCAGTTGGAAAGGGACGCTGCGGATCCTTTCTGTAAACTGCTGATCTGGTGTAATCCGCAAAACCCTACGGGGAGAGTCTGGACAGAAGCAGAATTACAAAAAGTAGCCGAAATCGTAGAACGGCATAATCTTTGGATTATCAGCGATGAGATCCATTGTGACCTGTTGCGGCAAGGTATAAAGCATATTCCCATGGCTAAAATCATGCCGGATTATGATAAACTGATCGTTTGCACTTCTGCATCTAAAGCCTTTAATATGGCAGGCCTCATGTTTGCGGAAATTATCGTTCGAGATCCGCAATTAAAACAACTCTATATACAATATACGGACACGTATGCCATGAATTTAAACCCCTTGTCCATTGCTGCGCATACTGCTGCGTATCAATCTGGTTATGAATGGCTGGATCAGCTGAGAACATATCTGGATGGCAACTTTCAGTTGGTAAAAGATGTGTTTGACAAGGAACTGCCAGCTATTCATTTTGAGATCCCGGAAGCTACGTACCTGGCTTGGGTAGATATGAACGCTTATCTGGGTGATGTAGCAAATATCCCGGATTTTATGGCTAACAAAGCGGGGGTTCTTTTGGAAGGCGGCAATGCACTATTTGTAGATAACGCGCAAGGTTATATTCGTCTGAATCTAGCGATGCCCAGAAGCATCATTCAAAATGGATTGGACAGGATTGTCAAGGCAGTACAAGCATATTGCAGAAACAAATAATAAAGCCTAACCCCAAAAATAATCCCGGTGGGTATCGGGATTATTTTTTTGCGTAAAAGGCAAGTATTGTGTACAATACAATAGAGAAAACAAAAATTAAACGGCTGCAAAGCAAGGAGGCTTGACTATGTCACGGGAAACGGAACGACTAATCAAGGAAATGCATAAGTACATTAATGAAAAAACGCATGGGGAAGTTCCTACGAAAGAGGAACTAAACAAATTGATGAAGGAGTTTATGGAACTACACCACTTAATGCCTCAGGGGGCTATCACAGAAAAGAATGCAACCACAGCGGATGATTTCTTGGAATTGGCGGCTGATGCAAAATCAAAGAAAAAAGAAGTAGAATATCTGCAGAAGGCGCTGGCACTGGAGCCTAACAATATTGATGCCGCTGCCCAGCTTCTATTTACAAAACATTTGACGGCAGCCCAATTTTTAGCAGAACTGGATGCACTTATTGAAAAAGCAAAGAACCTCTTAAAAGAGGATGGGACTTACCGGGATTCCATGGGAGCATTCTGGGGTGTAGTGGAGACCCGCCCTTATATGCGCTTGTTGCAATTGCGAGTTGAATGGCTGCAGCGCTGCGGAATGATTGGGCTGGCCCTACGACAGGCCCAGGAAATGTTGAAGTTAAACCCAAATGATAATCAGGGGATCCGGTATATTTTGATGCCATTATATGTATGGATGGAAGATGAAATTCATGCAAGAAAATTAGTCGGACAGAACAAAGACGAGAAAAATTCAGCGTTTTTCCAGTTGCCGCTTAGCGTGTTGTATTTCTCTCTGGGACAATGGGATAAAGCAAAAGGCATTTTGCTGGAGATGGCCGACACCTATACCCTGACGGCTATGCGGAAATTTGTACGGGCTGCCTCTACGCAGGACGACGATGTTCTGGAGAATAGATCCCCGTATGGGTACCAACGCGGTCATTTCAGTGAATTGCAGGATGCTTATTATGTAGGAAGCAATCTGTACCTGTTCCATTTGCCCTATTTTGAATGGGCAGAGGAGATTTTAAAAGGGAGCCGTGCTAAGAGAGGGAAAAAGTAACGAAACGCTTAAAATGTTGTTATAATACCGGATTATTTCCTCGTGGTTTCGTACAATCCAAGTAAGGATGAGATTTTCCTACAGGGTACGACAATGCGGGATTTGCCAGGCAGAAACCAATCCGGAAAAGAGTGAGGTCTTGTACGAGTGCGGAGATTGCGGCGCTACGTATTGTGACGACTGTGCCGAGTCCGGTTGTCCCCAGTGCGGAGCCCCCTTCAGCCATGCCCATCCCGTTGAGCGTAGTGGCAGCAGTTGGAATCCTAATATGGGGTAAAAAGTTCTTTCGATAGGGTACGAGGTATGATGACTCGTACCCTATTTTTTTAATAAAAACTTGACAAAAGAAAGGATACGCAGTATGATGCATATACATCAATAAGGAGGGGATTATGGGAAAACGCATTACGAATACTGTTTGTCATTGCTTGAAGATGCGCAGAAGTGCAGAAAATGTGATCCACTATTATGACGCAGCTTTGCAAGCCAGTGGAATTACTGTTCGGCAATACTCCCTTCTCTATCAGATACAAATTCATCCTGGATGTACTGTTAGGGAGCTTTCGGAGGCAACGGAATTGGATCGATCCACTCTTGCTAGAAGTTTAAAAAGTCTTTTCCGTAGCGGTTATATTGTGGATAAAAAGGAGCCTGGTACGCGGGATAGCAATTTGCATTTGACAGCTGAGGGAGCAACAGTTTGTTGCCATGCGGGAAAATTGTGGGAAACGGCACAACAAACTTATGAAGCAAAAATTGGTAAGGAAACTGTGAATCAATTGGAAACGGCATTGTTAAAATTGCAGTACCTATGATACTGCTTTTTTCTAAATAAAATATTGTATATGCAACAAACGGAGGCTATCATGGCTAACGTAGGAAAAGAATTGGGTATTTTTACTGCTGGCACTTCTGCACATTACAATGGTTGTACCGTCATGTACGGAGCAGAAGGCATGATTTGGAGTAAAGATGTTTATTTTGCATTCATTAAACCAGAGAGATATACCTGGCAGTTTGTAAAGGAAAATGGCTATTTTACCGTATCCTATTTTCCAAAAGAGCGGAACGATGTTCACAAGGTTTATGGGTTTAAATCTGGCCGGGATATGAATAAAGAAAAAGCCGCAGGGATTACACCAGAAGTTCTAGCTGATTATGATGCGGTTACCTATCAAGAGGCTAATGATATCTACGTGTGCAAAATTATTTATGTGGAACAAATGAAGCGAGATAAGGAGCCCGCGGACGTGGTAGCAAAATACAATGATCCCACCGATATTATTTATGGTGAATCCCACTATATGATTATCGGGGAAATCGTACAACGGATACGGCGATAAAGGAAAGAAGGAGAAGGCACAATTCGAGATGTTTTTATAAAAGTGTGGAGTTCCACACGAAAATATCTATAATTACTGGCAAAAAATCACACTTTTATATATAATAAGGTGTAGAAAATCACACTTTTATATGTAGAGGCGGTGGTCATATGGAGCGGGATGCATTGCAGTCCTTGGTGGCATGGAAACAATCCCCCTATCGTAAACCCTTATTGCTTAAAGGGGCCCGGCAGGTAGGAAAGACCTGGCTCTTAAAAGAGTTTGGGAAGCGGGAATACAAAAATGTATGCTATATTAACTTTGATGAAGAGCCGGAGCTGGCGGATTTCTTCCGAGCGACAAAGAAAATTGAGCGGCTTTTGCCCAACTTGGCCATTGCCAAGCAGCAGCAAATTGTACCTGGAGAGACCCTCTTGATTCTGGATGAAATACAAAATGCCCCGGAAGCCCTCAATTCTCTAAAGTATTTTAAAGAAAATGCTCCGGAATACCATGTGGCGTGTGCAGGTTCTTTGCTGGGGGTTGCGCTGGCTAAGCCGTCTTCTTTTCCCGTGGGGCAGGTGGATTTTTTGACCATTTATCCTATGACCTTTTTAGAATTTCTCCGTGCACTAGGGCTAGAACAGTATGCAGAGTACTTACAGCAGCAAGAACTGGAAGAGATTCCTGGGCCGTTTTTCACTCCCCTGGTAGAAAAACTAAAAACGTACCTCATTACTGGCGGAATGCCGGAAGTGGTACAACAATGGGCCCAAACCCAATCTCCAGCGCTGATTCAAACAACCTTGCTTAATATTTTAACCGCGTATGAGCGGGATTTTGCCAAGCATCCGGATACCAAGGAATATCCCAAAATTTCTCTGGTGTGGCAATCGTTGCCCTCTCAATTGGCCAGAGAAAACAAGAAATTTCTCTACAGTGCTGTGAAAGAAGGCGCCAGGGCACGGGAATACGAAGATGCCCTGCAATGGCTGCGCAATTCACAGGTTATCTATAAGATCTATCGAGCAAAGGCACCGGGGCTCCCTTTATCCGCCTATGATGACTTAAGCGCTTTTAAGATTTATCTTTCTGATGTCGGTCTGCTGCGTCGCTTGTCGGAGTTGGAGCCCTCCGTGTTTGCAGAGGGAGACCGACTTTTTACGGAATTTAAGGGAGCTCTCACAGAAAATTTTGTGCTCCAGTCTTTGCTACCCCAAGTTGATAGTATGCCCCGCTATTGGGCACGGAACAACCCGTCCTATGAAGTGGATTTTGTGACCCAATGGAAAAATGAAATTATCCCCATGGAAGTGAAGGCAGGTACCCATGTGGAGAGCCGCAGTTTAAAGAAATACGAGGAACAGTACCCTAAAGAAACAAAACTGAAAGTCCGTTTTTCTTTAAACAACCTTAGGTTGGATGGGAATTTGCTCAATATCCCACTTTTTATGGCAGATCAAGCTAGCCGACTGATTGCGCTAGGGATGGAGGCAGTAAAAGCCCCGACTTCTTTCTAAAAGAAGCCGGGGCTTTTCAAAGGTTGTATGGAGTTGTACTAGGTTGTTTTACTTTTTGTTTAGCATGTAGTCAGCCATAGCATGGGCGGCCCGTTTGCCGGCGCCCATGGCAAGGATTACGGTGGCGGCACCGGTAGCGGCATCACCACCGGCATAGACACCGGGGATATTGGTGGCGCCAGTTTCCGGATCGGCGGCTACACAGCCTTTTTTGGTGTGTTCCAGATCTGGCGTTCCTTCACTGCTCATGGGGTTGGGGCGCGTGCCCAGGGCCATGATGACCATGTCGCAGTCCAGCTCATATTCGCTACCAGGAATGGGCACGGGACGACGACGTCCGGAAGCATCCGGTTCTCCCAGCTCCATCTTTTGGCAGGTCAGGGATTTCACCCGGCCGTTTTCATCGCCCTGGATGGAAATCGGAGCCGTGAGGAAATCAAACACAATGCCTTCTTCTTTGGCATGATGAATTTCTTCCAGTCGGGCGGGCAGTTCCGCTTCGCCCCGACGGTAAACGATGTGTACGTCCGCTCCCAACCTCTTGGCACAGCGGGCCGCATCCATGGCCACGTTCCCGCCGCCGATGACGGCGGCTTTTTTGCTTTTTAATACCGGGGTCATGCTGTCGGGATCGTAGGCTTTCATCAGGTTGATCCGGGTCAGGTATTCGTTGGCGGAGTACACGCCCACCAGTCCTTCTCCCGGGATATTCATGAACATGGGAAGCCCTGCACCGCTAGCCACAAAAATGGTTTCATAGCCGTCTTCCAACAGCTCTGGAATGGTTAAGATCTTGCCGATCACCATATCGGTTTCAAAATCCACGCCCAATTTTTTCAATTTATCCACTTCGGCTTGGACGATGGACTTGGGCAGACGGAATTCGGGAATGCCATAGCTTAAAACGCCGCCCGCTTTGTGGAAGGCTTCAAACACCGTGACGGAAAAACCCTTCCGGGCCAGTTCGCCGGCACAGGTAAGGCCAGCAGGGCCGGAACCGATGACCGCTGCTTTATGACCATTGGGTTTTTCCACCCCTTCTGGTTCAATGTGGTTGGCAGCAGCCCAGTCAGAGACAAAGCGCTCTACTCGGCCAATGGCGACGGGCTCTTGTTTTAAGCCACGAATACAAACGCCTTCGCACTGGTTTTCCTGGGGACAGACCCGACCAGAAATCCGGGGCAGGGCATTGGCAGCGGACAAGATTTCATAGGCCCCTTTAAAGTCTTCTTCGGCCACCTTGTGCAAAAATTGGGGAATAGGAATGCCTACGGGGCAGCCGGATACACAAGCCGGCTTTTTGCACTGCAGACAGCGCTTGGCTTCATTTACAGCCTGTTCCGGGGTATACCCCTGGGCTACTTCCAAAAAGTTATGGTTGCGTACATCCGGTGCCTGGGCCGGCATGGGGGTACGGGTGGGTTGCATATTGGGTTTAAGCATGGCGGACACCTCCTGTGAGACGGCACAGATGTTCTTCCCGTTCTTTGTCTTCAAAATATTTGTAAGAACGGTTCCGGGCAATGGCTTCATCAAAGTCTACGGTATGGCCGTCAAAGTCCGGCCCATCCACACAGGCAAATTTGATTTCCCCGCCTACGGTGAGACGACAGCCGCCGCACATGCCAGTGCCATCAATCATCAGAGGGCTCATGCTCACGGTGGTAGGAATGTTATATTTCTCGGTGAGCTTGGAAGCAAATTTCATCATTACTAAGGGCCCAATGGCAAAGACGTGGTCATATTGGTTCCCTTCTTTGATGAGGTCTTCCAGTTTATTGGTCACAAAGCCATGGGTACCATAGGTGCCATCATCAGTGCAGATGTACAAGTTGGTGGACGCTTCTTTCATGTCCTCTTCCAGAATCACCAAATGCTTGGTTTTAAAGCCGCCGATAAGGTCCACCTGGTTGCCAGCTTCATGCAGGGCTTTCGCAACCGGCAAGGCAATGGCACAGCCTAGTCCACCGCCTAATACGGCCACCCGGCCCGTATATTTTTTGATGGGGGTGGGTTTTCCCAGGGGGCCTACAAAGTCAGCCAGGCAATCTCCTTCCTGGAGCTGATCCAGGTCAATGGTGCTGGCCCCGGCTTTTTGGAAGACTACGGTCACTAGATCTTCCGTATGACTGGAGATGGTGAGCGGAATCCGTTCCCCTTCGGCATTATCCCGGAGAATAATAAATTGCCCCGGCTGTGCCTTTTTGGCAATCAGCGGTGCATACACGGAAATGGATGAAATTTCCGGGGTCAATACTTTCTTATGTACAATTTCGTATTTTTTTGGCATAAGCGCTTCTCCCCTTCTAGCAGTTGTTGCATGGCAAAATATCTATGGTTTCATCTTATCATAAATTGAAAATGTGTCAATGACTATTACGAGAGGCGACGGCGTTAGTTTTTTGTTAGTTGGATATGGTTAGAGATTCCCCTTGGGTATA